>NZ_CADAJR010000030.1 GCF_902788255.1 uncultured Methanobrevibacter sp. | reverse complement strand
CCCACTCAATGGATAGTCAAATGAGATTAGCTGAAGTAGATATTGTAGACAGTGAAGGAAACCTCATTAAAAAATTCTAAATTTAAGGGGGTTTTTATAGATGATTGTATTTAACGAAGATGGCTGTATTAAATGTGGCGCATGTGAAGGTACTTGCCCTACCTCAGCTATTGATGTAACACCTACTACTATTATTCACTGTGACACTTGTGGCGGTGAACCAAAATGTGCAGATGCTTGCCCTAATGGAGCATTAAAAGTTGAAATGTACGAAATTGCTGAAGGTGTAGAACAAGCAAGATTAGTATTCAACTCAGTATTTTGTGACTCCTGTGGTAAATGTGCAGAAGTTTGTCCACAAGAAACTATCGAAGTCACTGGTGAAAAATTAAAAGAAGTAGAAGGATTCTGTGTAATGTGTCAAAAATGTGTTGAAATTTGTCCAGTTGATGTTATCGGTATTCCTGGTGTTTGCGAACCTAAAGAATACGAACTCGATCTTAAAGGAAAAGGTCCTGTATACATCGCTGACTGTGTTGGATGTGGAACTTGTGTAGATCCTTGTCCTGTAAATGCAATTACTCTTGACGAAGTAGGAAGTCCTATTACTGTAAATGATGATTGTATCAGATGCGGATTATGTTCACAAACCTGTCCATGGAACGCAATTTACATTGCTGAAAAAGTACCTGTTAAACGTACTAAAGAAATTGAATCATTCACTTTCGACGCAGCTAAATGTATCGGATGTAACACTTGTGTAGAAGCATGTCCTGGAGATTTCATTACTGCAAACAGTGCTACCTTAACTGTTGCAATCCCTAGTGTATGTGCTGCATGTGGTTTATGTGTAAAATTATGTCCTGTTGATGCATTAGACATCAATGTTGAATGGGGTGAAGGTGCTCCTGTGGATGCTGAAGGTATTGGCCGTGACGCTGAAAAATGTGACTTCATCGGTGCTTGTGCTAACAAATGTCCTACAGAAGCAATTCGTGTAGTAACTAAAACTGGTATGTTATGCCCAGCTTTAGAAGAAACCGATTCAGAACCTTCATTCACTAGCTGTATTAGATGTGGTGCTTGTGCATCTGTCTGTGGTAATGACGCTTTAAACGTCGGTACTATTGAATTAGAAATCGACGGCGAAACTGTTACAAGAGACAGAATCGAATTCAACCCATCTAAATGTGACGCATGTGGTGACTGTATAGAAGCATGTCCATACGATATGCTCCACAAATCAGATAATCCTAAATTACCAATTGCAGGATTCTGTACTTTATGTGGTCAATGTATGGAAGCTTGTCCGGAAGACGCTTTATGCTATAAATAGGTGGAAACACACACCTATTTATTTCTTATTTTTTTTTTTAAAAATTAGTTATAATTTATCCATTATTACTTTTCCATTGACTATTGTCATTATTGGTGTTCCTTGATATTCCCAACCGTCAAATGGAGAGTATTCTGCTTTTGTCTTAAATTCTTCAATATTGAATTTGCCTGTTTTTTTCATATCAATTACAGTAAAATCGGCATCATATCCGACCTTGATTTTTCCTTTATTTTCAAGACAGTATACTTTTGATGAGTTTTCGCTGAAGATTTTTGGAATGATGTCAAATGAGATGTTTCCTCTGTTTACTTCGGTTAATAAGAGCGGAACCACTGTTTCAAGATTTGGAATTCCAGGTGATGATGCCCAGGTTCCCTTTGTTTTGTCTTCAAGTGTGTGAGGGGCATGGTCGGTTCCGATAATGGAGGTCTCATCCAAATCACTTATGCTGATGCTGTCCTCTGCAGGTCTTAGTGGTGGATTTGTTTTTATGAATGTGTCATGTATATTGTATGCAGTATTGTCAAGCAGTAAATGATGGGGTGTAAATTCCCAACTTACAGGCATGGTTTTACTTGCACTTTTGGCCATACTTAATGATTTTCTTGAACTTAGATGGCAGATATGCAAACGCAAATCATTTGCCCTTGCAAGCTCAATTGCCTGGCTTACAGATTCGTCTTCAGAGCGGGTAGGTCTTGCATATGTGTAGTCGATTGCAGGATTTTCATCTTTTTCTTGTAATCTTGTGGTTTCGGCTTCAACAATGGATTTTTTCTCACAGTGTGTTGCAACAAGTCCATTATAATCTGTGGTTTGCTTTAATATTGATAAATCATGGAATATTTTCTCTAGACTTTCATCACTTTCCAAATCCATAAACACCTTGACTGATATCGGATCAAGTTTCATCATCTTTTCCATTTCCTCAAGGCTGTTGTGTCCAATCTGAAGTTTGAAGTTTACAACGGACTTGTTCCTGGCTATCTGCATTTTTTCCTTAAGTGCCTTGTAGGTATTTGTCTTTGGCAGTGTATTTGGCATGTCAATTACAGTTGTAAATCCTCCATTTGCAGCGGCCTCGCTTCCTGTTTTAAAATCTTCCTTTTGGGTTAATCCAGGGTCTCTGAAATGAATGTGGGGATCGATAAAACCTGGCAGAACAAAATTGTCTTTCATATCAATTGTATCGTCCGCTTTTATTGTGCTTTTTGAAATGTCTGAAATTTTTCCGTCTTCGACCTTTATGTAATAGTGGCCGGTCTCGTTTACTAGTCTGCAATTTTTCAAAACCAAATCCATGATTATCACCTTATTTTCATATTTGTTATTCATATTCTTAAAAGATAACTTTTTTTAATTTAAAAAATAAATTTTTTATTATGGCTCAAGTTTCAGATATTCTTAAAAGGGATAAAGAATTATTCTATAATGATTTTCATATGGAAAGCGAAATTTCAGACACATCTTCAGATTGCATTTTGGTGTCTGATTTCACTGAGTATAATCCTTTACACAACGGTCATTTTCATTGCATGAAAACTGCAAAAGGTATGTTTGATGAATCGTTATTTGTAGCAATTGTGCCAGGGTTATTTGAGAGAAGTGGCAGAGGTATACCATATATATTGCCAAGGGAAATCAGGGCAGAAATTGCAATTTCAGTTGGTGCAGACATTGTTGTTGAAGGTCCTCCGATGGGGATTATGGGATCCGGCCAATACTCATTATGCCTATGTAAGATGTTTCAGGCATTGAACACCGATTATATTCCTAGGGGATACAAACCGGTTGATGGAATGGATGAGATATTGAAAAGAATAAATATGGGCCATCACATTGCTTCAAAACCATATAAGATTGTTGATAAGACCAGCCATGAAACCATTATGAAAGGAAAGCTTGAGGAAGACAATTACGTTATCACTTCATTTTCAAACTCTTTAAGTAAAATCGGCTTTGACTATAAGGAAAAATTCATATTTGTCCAAAGGATTGAAGGAGTGAGCGGCACCCTGATACGTGAAAGTATCCAGAAGGATAATTTTGATGATGTTATGGACATGATGCCTCAAAAGACCATTGAAGTTCTGAAACGTGAAATAAAAAGGGACGGAATTATTTTTGGCATTCGTGATGAGGAAGCTATTTTAAACACCGCAAATAATTTTACCTTTGAGGAATTGGCAGAATTAAACATGTTCAATGAAAGGCTTGCCCGAAATATTGTTGATAACAGGCCTTATGATGATTTGGAAAAACTTGAAAAGTCAATATTGCAGGGATTTTCTTCTCACTTTAAACAAAGAATAATGAGCATACTCGAAAATCCAATTCCAAAAGAAGTAATTTCACAATATATAGAAAAGTATCCGTCAAATATTCGGATATTGGGTTATAAAAATAAAAACAGTTTAGAAAAATTAAAAGAAAAAGTCAAGCATGAAAAGATTTCATACTTGAGCAGGCGGATTTAACATACTATTTATAACATTTTGTGGGTTTGAAAGTGCATATACTGCATCCATGAATGTTGGGTATGTAGCATTTAATGTGAATACATAAATTAAATAGTATATTACAATCAAGATTACAATAATTAATACAATTGTTAAGAGAATGTCAACAACATTCATTGGTTCTTTTTCTTCCTGATAGTTCAAGTTGTGGATATTCTTATCCTTGACTTCTTTGCCACCTTTTGATTCAGCTAAAATTTCCGCCCTGATTCTTGCTTCCATTTCTTCTGGTGTTTCATTTCTAGGTGGTTGTTCTTTGAGAGGTCTTTCCCTAGGAGGATATTCTTTTCTTGTTAAAGATCCGAATTGTTCTTCATCTTTAGCGAGTTGTTCTCCTAAAGGAACTTCATTTTCATCGAAATATAAATCATCTAAATATCTTTCATATTTGTCCTCTAATTCCATTCTGGCACTGGTTGGCTGTGGTTCATATGAATGGTCAGGATAAATGTATTCCTGTGCTTGTTGAGGTTGTGGTGCAACTTGTGGTTCCGGAGCAACAGGAGCTTGTGGTGCAACTTGTGGTTCCGGAGCAATAGGTGCTTGTTCTACCCTTTGAGGTTGAATAGGTTCATTTTCTTGCATGTAGGATGTTTCAAGACTTCCTTCATATTGGATATTGTCCTTTATGTTATATGGAGAATCGTCACGAATTTGTTTGATTTCCTGAACTGGTTCAACAGGTTCAGGAGCTTGAGGTATCTCTTCAACAGCAGGTTTGGTTTGGTATATGCTTTCATCAACTGGTTGTTTGTTGAGTCTTACAGGTTCGGTTCTTACAGGTTCTTGAACAACTTCCTGTTGAGCAGGTTTATTTGAGCTGTTGTCTATTCCAAGACCTACAATTTTTTCCAAACATTCTTTACAGTAAATTTTACCGGCTATTTCTAAACCGCATTCTTTACAAATTGATTTTCCACATATGGCACAGGTGTCTGTACCGTCTCTATCAGGATGATAATAACATTCCATAAATTACACTCTCTAACAAATTAATTATATTAGTTTATATATATTTATTTTTATTTATATAAAAGTTTTCATTGTTTAGTCTTATCGATGATTTTTTCAACAACAATTTCGGAAGCGATTAAATCATCAACAGTTGCCAGAAATGTCCCTAACTTTTCACTATTGATTTGATAGTCTATGGATTTGTCATTTAATTCGGATTCCAGATAATTTTCATTGTCCACTTCTAGAGATTCATACACAAGTTTTGCATCATCTTCACTTTTATATATAAATTGCAGATCACCACTTATCTTCATAAAGTATAGTATGTTATTTCATATCTAAAATATTTGTTGTGGCAAAAATTTTGAAAATATGGTAACCTTTATTAATAACTTAATCAATATATTTAAGTATTCTATTATATTACGATATAATTTTTATATAGCTATTGTGGAAAATTTATTATTTTTAGCTATTTTTAATTAATAACATGTTATGTTAACTTTGGAGGAATAATTATGGTTCGTGCTTATACTAGAAGAGATTATATTAGAAAAACCCCAAATTCAAGAATTGTACAATATGATATGGGAAACTTAAAAGATGAATTTCCAGTATCATTAAGTTTAGCTGTTAAAAAACCAGCTCAAATTAGACACAACTCTTTAGAAGCAGCAAGGATTGCTTCTAACAGATTAATGCAAAGAGCTGCAGGAAGAATGGGATACCACTTAAAATTAAGAGTATACCCTCACCAAATCGTAAGGGAAAACCCAATGGCTACCGGTGCAGGTGCGGATAGGGTACAAAGTGGTATGAGAAACGCTTTCGGTAAACCTATCAGTGTTGAAGCTATTGTTAAAAAAGGTCAAAGGATTATTACCATTGACTGTAACGCTAAAAACTTTGAAGAAGCAAAAGTTGCACTCAAAAGAGCAGGTATGAAATTACCAGTTCCTTGCAAAATTGTTGTCGACAAAGGCGAAGATTTAATCAAATAGATTTTTTAATCTATTCTTTTTTTACTCTTTTTTTCATCTCATTTTATTTCAACATTTTTTTCATTAAATATTTAAACATTGAAAATCATATTAAAATATAATATTGACTATTTTTTATATTGTCAATGTATGAATATTTTTAATTCAAGAGGTCTATCTCATGTATGTTAAAAAATTTGAGGAATTAAGTAAATCCGATATTGGTATTGCAGGTGGAAAAGGTGCTAATTTAGGTGAATTAACCCAAGCTGGCATTCCAGTACCACCAGGTTTTGTTGTAACTGCGCAAGCTTATGAATATTTCATGAATGAGGCAGGAATCAATGATAAGGTCATGAGCATCCTTGATGCAATTGATATTAATGATACTAAAGCTCTTCAAGCTGCTGCCGAAGACATTAAAAAAATCATTATTGATTCTCCTATTCCAGATGATTTAGTATTATTTATCCGTGAATATTATAATGAATTATGTCAAAGAGTCGGTGAAGAAGACACTGATGTAGCTATCAGATCCTCAGCTACCGCTGAAGACTTGCCTGAAGCTTCATTTGCAGGTCAACAAGACACTTTTCTACACGTGTCCGGAGATGATGAGGTAATTGAATACATCAGAAAATGTTGGGCATCATTGTTTGAAGCAAGAGCAATCTTTTACAGGGAAGAAAATAACTTTGAACATTCCAAAGTATACATTGCAGTTGTTGTTCAAAAAATGGCTAATGCAGACAAAGCTGGTGTAATGTTTACCGTAAATCCATCAACTGGTGAAGAAATTGCTTTAATTGAAGGATCATGGGGACTCGGTGAATCTGTAGTATCCGGTGATGTAACTCCTGATAACTATCAAGTTGACAAAAAGGACAATGAAATCGTCAATGTCACAATCAGTGATAAAAAAGTAATGTACACCAACGATGAAAACGGAACCAGTGTCAAAGTTGAAGTTCCTGAAGAAAAAAGAAAAGAAAGAGTATTGTCAGATGATGAACTCATTGAATTGACCGAAATGGGTAAAAGGGTACAAGCTCACTACGGTGAACCAATGGATACCGAATGGGCATTTGAAAAAGACATGCTTTTCTTATTACAAGCAAGACCAATCACCACTCTTGGTGATGTTGTAGCTGAAGACGACGATGAAGCATCAGATTTAGGTGATGTTTTAGTAAGAGGTCTTGGAGCAAGCCCTGGTATGGCTGCAGGTAAAGTCAAAATCGTTATGGATATCGATGAGTTAGATAAGATTAAAGATGGAGACATCATGGTTACCACAATGACCACTCCTGATATGGTGCCTGCTATGAGAAGAGCAAGCGGTATCGTAACTGATGAAGGTGGAGTAACCTGTCACGCTTCAATTATTTCAAGAGAACTTGGTATTCCTTGTGTTGTAGGAACCGGTGATGCAACATCTACCTTAGAAGAAAACTCAGGAGTAACCCTTGACGGTAAAAAAGGATTAGTATTTGATGGAATCTCTGAAGCTAAAGAAGAACCTGTAGCAGTGGCAGGTACTGTTGAAGCAGCACCAATTATTACTGTAACAGAAGTTAAAGCTAATGTAAGTATGCCTGAAGCAGCTGAAAGGGCAGCAGCAACAGGTGCAGACGGTGTTGGACTTTTAAGAACCGAACACTTAATGTTAACTTCCGGTATTCACCCAGGTAAATTCATTGCTGACGGAAGAGAAGACGAGTTAATCGACACTATTGCAGACAATGTTCAAATTGTAGCAGACGCATTCTATCCAAAACCAGTATGGTACAGAACCCTTGATGCACCTACCGATGAGTTTATCACTTTAGAAGGTGGGGAAAACGAACCTAGGGAACACAACCCAATGCTCGGTTGGAGAGGAATCAGAAGGGAACTCGATCAACCTGAAATTCTTAAATGTGAATTCAAAGCTATTAAAAAATTGCACGAAAAAGGATACACCAACATTGGAATCATGATTCCTTTATCACAAAACCCAGAAGAGCTCAAACAGGCTAAGGCTTTATGTTCTTCAATCGGATTTGAACCTCACAAAGATGTTGACTTTGGTATGATGGTTGAAATTCCAGCAGCTGCAATCATGATTGACGAGTACATCAAAATCGGTTTGGACTTTGTAAGTTTAGGAACCAATGACTTGACTCAATACACTCTTGCTGTTGACAGAAACAACGAGTTTGTAGCAAAACACTACTCTGAAGAACACCCTGCAGTAATGAAACTGATTGAAAGAACAATCAGAAAATGTGCTGAAGCGGGTGTCACATGCAGTATCTGTGGTCAAGCAGGTAGTGTGCCTCACATTGTTGAAAAACTTGTAGAGTTTGGAATCACAAGTGTATCATCAAATACCGATGCTATTGCTGATGTGAGAAAAACTGTTGCACGTGCTGAACAAAAAATTATTCTCGATGCTGCTCGTAAGCGTATCGAATAATTTTATTTTTTCTTTTTTTTAATTTTATTTTTATATTTTAATTAATTAGGTTATTTTATGGACGATAAACCAGTAGATAAGAAGATTATTCTCGAGGAATTGGAGGAATTGCATAAGTTGGATTATGATTATGCAGATGGTAGGATTTTGGGATCAATGTGTACTGAAGCACATCCATTTGCTAAGGAAGTCTATTGTAAATTCCTGGATACCAATTTAGGGGACCCTGGTCTTTTCAGGGGAACCAAAACAATTGAGAAAAAGGTCATAGAATCTATTGGGAAAATGTTGTCTTTGGACAATGCCTATGGTAATATTGTTACTGGTGGAACCGAAGCAAATTTAATGGCAATACGTGCTGCAAGAAATCATGCAAGGAAATATAAGGGAATAACTGATGGTGAAATAATCATTCCTGATTCCGCTCATTTTTCTTTTAAAAAAGCGGCCGATATGTTGAATTTGAAAATTGTGGAAGCCAAACTTGATGACAATTATAAAATTGATGTTGAATCCGTAAAAAGGGCTATATCTTCCAAAACTGTAGCTATTGTGGCAATTGCCGGAACAACTGAGTTGGGATTAATCGATCCAATAGAGGAAATTTCAAAAATTGCTTTTGAAAACAATATATATTTCCATGTTGATGCTGCATTCGGTGGATTTTCAATCCCTTTCTTAAGAGAATCCGGTTATGATTTGCCCGTTTTTGACTTTTCACTTGAGGGAGTCTGTTCAATAACTGTTGACCCTCACAAGATGGGTCTGGCTCCGATTCCTGCGGGGGGAATAATTTTCAGACGTGAAGAGTATCTTGATGTCATGGCTGTTGATTCGCCATATCTGACAGTCAAAACTCAATCCACAATTGTTGGAACCCGTTTGGGTGCCTCATCCGCCGCAACTTATGCCATAATGAAATATTTCGGAAAAGAAGGTTATTTCAAACTTATTAAGAGGTTGATGGATGATACAATGTTTTTTTATGAAAACTTGAAAAAATTAGGTTATGAAATCGTCTGTGAACCTGAACTGAATATTGTTGCCTTTAATCATCCTGATATGGATGCGAATGTTTTGGCAGAAAAATTAGAAAATTTAGGATGGAAAGTTTCCGTTGCAAAATGTCCGGTTGCCATCCGTGTTGTTTTAATGAATCACATTAAAAGAAATCATTTGGAAGAGTTGTTAAAAGATTTAAAGGATATTTTTTAATCCTTGATATCTTCAACATACATCAATGGGTAGTTTAACTCTTCGATGAATTCTATTCTTATGACTGCAACCACATCATCTACTTTTGTATGTATTTTAACATCCAGCATGTCTCCGGTAAGGGATGTGTAGTCGAATTCAGTCATTGCCTCTTCCAGCTTGTCGAATCTTATTTTGACTTCAACCTTTTCAATAGCAGGTTGCAGATTTAAAGATTCTTCCATTGCCTTTTCAAGGCTTTCCTTTGTATTTTTATTGACAGGTGTTCCTACAAACTGGTGGAACAGTGCGCCCATGCTTATTGCGCCTTCAAATATTGCCCTTTCACGGGTTGTTATATTTGAAAAGTATTTTTCATCAACCTCCATTCCATGCACCTCCATTTAAAAACATAATCTTATCGTAAATTTGTTCGGATGGGATTGGATGTATGCAACAGAATAAAAGAATTGCAAAAATAATCAGTACACATGCCAGAATGTATATTCTGTTGTCTTTAGGATAAAGGAAACTGAATATCAGTCCGATAACCAAAAATATTACAGTGATTATAAGGGCATTTGATGCCTGTGGATTGCTTTGCATAGCTAGCGTATTGATAGGGCCTTGTTCAATCAGTGTTCCCTGAACTATCATTCTGTTTTCTGTTGACCCAATCGGATCGCAGGTTATCAGATAGACTGTGTTTGCCCCTTCCGCATTCAGTTGATATGTTGCAGGCACGATTTGTGTACTTACAACACTATACTTCAATTCTCCAATTCCTGGCCATTCAAGCAGAAATGTGTCTCCATTTCCCAGTTCGTTCAATCTTAGGAACGGTGAGCCCTGAAGTGTCCTATGCCCATACAATATGACTGGATCTTGGGTTGGCACATTTTCTCCAGGATCACTTAATACGCCCAGATTCAATGATTCTGTGTTAATTTGTTCGTCAACACCTATTGAAGGGATTAAAATTTTGGGAGTGTCAATAGGGTTACTATTTTCAACAGCCACTTTTGTTGAAAAATAGTTTACCTCCCCCATTGCATATAATCCTATAATCAGTAAACAAATTATAACAATTATAGTGGATATTGTTGGTTTATTCATAATATCATTTTTGTTATTCTACTATTAAATTATTTTTAATTTTGGTATGTTTCACTGATTTCACTCACCATCCAGTCAGGTGCTTCAGAAGTTGGAATGGTCAATACGATATTGTCCATGTTTTCCAGAAGATAATTGACCTTGTCCTGCGGCGTTTCAACCAAAAGCATATACTGTGCATCCAAATCTCCCAGATTTATCTGCCTTTCATAGTTTGACAGTTTTACTCCATAGTCTTCAAGCATTTTAAATGTCTTGTCCTCATCATATCCATTGACGATCGATGCCTTTATCAATTCCAGGACATCTGATGAAAAGCTTTTTGTGTTTTCATGAGGATTGGTCATGTTTCCTTCAACTCTCATTTTGGATTTGGAATATTCGGAATCGATTTCACCGTTTTCCTCATATCTCATGATGGATAGGACTGTGCATCCGCTTATTTCGGGGGATGTTGAATTTGTCTCATTTCCATATGTTGAGTTATGGTTGGTGTAGATGTCGACAATGCTTCCTACACTCACAAGTCCGGCTCCCGCCTGAAGTCTTGAAACCAGTATTGGTACTGAAACCGTATTTGGCTCTTCAAACTTCATCTGTGATAGGATTGTTGCATCATTTGCATTGACAACTTCCATGGCTTTAGCAATTGGCATTATCACGTTTTTGCTCTCATTTTCATAAACTGCCATTGTCCTGTTGTATTTGTCCTGGTTCAGGTTGATGGACTTTTTATGAAATTCTCTCCAGTCCTTGGTTGCTGGTGCAATGATATTTGTCGCTTCGACTTCTTCAGGAGTTTTGGCATCATTGATTTTGTTTTCCAATATGAAAGCATTTTCTGATGTTGCAATTCCTCCTGAGTACAGGTCATGAAGCTCGTTTAGCTTTGTTGTTTTTGCAAGTGACAGCTGTTCCTGTGAGGGTTCGTAAATTATGAAATAGTATGCTGAAATTATCAGTGTCATCACGATTATTGTCGTTATTATAACACCTATTTTTCTTTTTTTCTCATCATCACTTATGTCAATTGATTTTGGGGATAAATAAACACCAATTTTGTGGTTTAATTTTTTCAATGGTGTCAATTCATCGTGTTCTTCTTTTTTGGTTGGCTTTTGAAGTTCATTGGTCATCTGTTTTTTCAGTTCCCGTGTCTCTTCAAAACCCTTCGGATAAAGTGGATCACGCGGTCTGTCGGTATTCATTTTAAATACTCCTAATTTTTTTTTGGTTTGATGGTTAATTTAATCAATAGGAGCAATTTTTGCTTAATGTTTAATTAAATTAATTAGAAGGTAGTAAAGACAGAATAACAGTAATATTAGTGCTGGAATGTTTATATTGAATAATATCAGGTTGATTGGTAAAATCAGCAATATTATCAATACTGCGGATATTGCAATTAATGCCATATTGTCGAATTTAGGATATCTGATGTTGCAAATCATCAAAAATGAGATGATGATGCTCAGTACCAGTGCAATGTAGGGATTGTACAATCCGCTTAGGTAAAATGTGGCAAGGACAAATGAAATTCCAGGAATTGGAAATCCAATGAAATCAGAGGAATTGATTTTATCCGAAATTACATTATATCTTGTCAACCTTAGAACTCCACAAATGACAATTAATAGGCTGATAACAATTACTATTGTCTGGAAAATGCCTGGGGTGGTGTTTGTGCAACTGTAAAGAAATACTGCAGGTGCTACTCCGAATGAAACGATGTCCGATAGTGAATCGATGTTTTTCCCGAAGCCAAATTCGTCCTGTCTATTTGTTTTTCTTGCTACCCAACCATCAGCAGAGTCAAACATGATTGCAATGATCATAAGGGTTGCAGCTAGTTTGAAGTCATTGTTTATTGAACTTAGAATTGATAAAAACCCTGAACTCATATTCAGTAGGGATATGATGTCGGATATTGCAATAAAACTTTTCATTTTAGTGTTAATGTCATGCATTTTTAACTCCAAATATTACTATATATTTCATTTCTTATTAATGTTGGGTTTTATTTTACCTAATTTTTACTTATTTTTTAATTTATTGATACTAACTTATTATTTTTAGGTCTGTTTTAAAATTGTTCAAAATATCCTATTTTTACCATATTTTTCAACTTATTTTATATTTTAATTTGATAATTATGTTTTATAAATTATTTATAAGCATTTTTTCAATTTTTTTTAAAAAAAGTCCATTAAAAGACAAAATATATATAATAATATTTTTAATAAATATTAATTGTTAGACGTTATTAACCATCAATAAATTTCTTGATTTCGTATTGAATTGGGGAATTATTGCTCAAAATTCAATAAAATCAAATTCAATTTATTGCATGTTAAAAATAGTTTGTATTAAAAGTTTGTGAGTAGTTAAATGATTGAAGAAAAGATACGCATGCTCAGACAGGCCGCAATGGTCGCATCCGATGAAAACTATGAAGTTGAAAAGTATTGGTGTGTTATTGCAGGTAATGTTGAATTGATAGATGAAATGGCATATAAGGCTATTGCATCAAATCATGAAGTAAAAATATTGTTTAGGGAGCATGTTATCTTAAATGAGGGCAAGATAGATAAGAAATTTGATTTTATCATGCTTCATGGAACTGCTTATAGATTAAGTGAATTCAAAGCTGAAGCTGAAAAGAAGGGTGGTGCATACATCCAAGTTTCAAAACGCCATCTTTCAAAAGAACCAAACTTGATGATATTGGTTGCGCCTGATGATGTAATCAGGAATGTTGTTTCTGCAATTGAGAAATCAAAAATATCTATTTCAATCTCACAGGAATCACAGACTACTGGATTTATTAATATAGACATAAGTAACGAGGTTAAATTACCAAACTTTGTTAAATCTGTCCTCAAACCATTTTATAATGCAAATGAAGTGGTTTTATCAGCGATATTGATGTCTGTTGAAAAGGAGGCAATGGTTAATAAAGTTCAAAGTATAGCTACATCTAATAGAGTTTTCGTTATCGATTTTAGAGACATTGTAACGGAGGATTAATCATGAATATTTTTGGAAATGAAGATGAAGAACCACAAACTGAAGACACTAAAATCATTAGTAACAGTTTAGGAATAGATTTAGGAACTTTAAATACAGTAATTGCAAAACCGTCAGGTGACAAATTTGACTTATATCAAATTCCATCTGTTGTTGCAGTTAAAAAAGACGATCCTGCTGAAGTATTAGCAGTGGGTGAAGAAGCTAAAAAAATGCTTGGAAGAACTCCTGAAGACATTTTAGCAGTAAGGCCTTTGAAAAAAGGAGTTATTGAAAATGTTGTACAGGCACAGGCATTACTCATAAAAGCAATGCAAATTGGTATTAATGAAGGTGAAACTGTAGGAAGAATCGTTATCGGTATTCCTGGTGATGCATCTGAAGTGGAAAAAAATGCTGCTGAAGAAATCGGAAGGAAAGCTGGTGCACAAAACATTCTTGTAATCAGTGAAGGACTTGCAGCAGCTATCGGTGCAGGTTTGCCAATCGCAGAACCAAACGGTACTATGGTTGTGGATATCGGTGCAGGTTCAACTGATATTGTAATCATTTCCCTTGGTGGTATTAATGATATTGAAACCGTTAGATGTGGTGGAGATGACGTTGATAACAAAATCGTAGAACTTGTAGCAGAAAAATACGATGTAGCTATTGGTATTCATGATGCAGAATCCGCGAAAATCGAAGTTGGAATGGTGCACTGTTCCGAACAACTTGAAAACTTAAGTGTTGAAATCATTGGTAAATCCTTAGAAACCAATAGACCTAAAAAAGTTGTCATCGATTCAATGCTCGTTGCTGATGCAGTAGAACCATTCATGCAACAAATTGTTGATGGTTTGAATGTTATTTTAGAAAGATTATCTCCGGAATTAATGATGGGTGTTTACAATAACGCCGTTGCTGTTGGTGGAAGCTCAAGACTTCGTGGATTAAAAGAAAGAATCTTTGATGAGATTGCTATACCAATAGAAATTTCCGAAGACCCAATGACTGTTGTAGCAAAAGGTACTGCAATCGTTGCTGCAGAACCGTTAGCTTTAGAACCTGAAGTCCGTCTTAGGGCTATGAAATAAATTTATTTTATTTCATCTTTTTTTTATTTTTTGATTTTTATGGATATTTTAGGCATTGATGAAGCGGGTAGAGGATCTGTTTTAGGTCCTATGGTAATTGCCGGAGTGATAGTTCCTGAAAAGATGGAAAAGGTCCTTGACCGTATGGGCGTTAAGGATTCAAAAAGATTGACTCCAAACCGCCGTACCATATTGTCCCGTAAGTTAAAGAAGATGTTTGAATATGACATGATTATAATTACTGCTCGTGAAATCGATGAGATGAGAGCAGATGGCATCAATTTGAATGAAATTGAAAAAAATGCCATGGAAGAACTTATTTTAAGATTAAAACCTGAAAAGGCAATTGTTGACGCAGTCGATGTGAAGGCTGAAAGGTTTCAGGAAAATCTCAGAAAAGATACAGGATATGATATCATATCTGAACATAAGGCTGATGATACCTATATTCAGGTTAGTGCGGCATCCATTATTGCAAAGGCAGAAAGGGATGCTCAAATTGCAGAAATAAATAAGGAATTTATCAAATCTGGAGGCATAGGTTCCGGATATCCGTCAGATCCAACCACAAAAAAATTCCTCACTAACTATACTTATGATGAAATGCCTGACTTTGTTAGAAGGTCATGGAATACCGTTGCAAAAATGAAATAATTTTAACTAATTTTTTTTGATTAATTTTAAGTATATGAATTAATATAATATTTTTATAAAGGATTTTCAAGGATATATTTTACAGTGATAAAAATGATTATTGAGTATATTATGCCTATTATTGATGGACTAATGGATATTTTTACTCAAGGGGGAATTATTACATATATAATTCTTTTTGTTGGTATTTATGGTCTGATTATTTCATTAAGAAAAATAGCATATCTTAGAAAGATTAGTAGAGTTGATACTACTGAGATATTCGGTGTAGTAACCTCATCTATGGAAAGGGGCGGAGCTGTCGAAGCTTTAAAACAGATTAATGGTTTTAAAAATCCTATTTCTAGAATTATTTCTGAAACTCTCAAAATCGGTTATAAGAATAAGACCGAGGTTGAGGAAAGTATGGAGCAGATTTTCATTGTTGAAGTTGCTAAGATGACTAAAGGTTTGAATACAATTAAAACACTTACAGAGCTTGCTCCATTTTTAGGTTTAATCGGTACTGTTATTGGTATCTGGATGACTTTTAAATCTTTAGGTGTTAATCCGGACTCTGCCGCTATGGCGGAAGGTATTTATGTTGCTTTGACAACCACAATCATGGGACTTCTGGTAGCTATTGTATTATTACCTCTGTATACCTATATTCAAGGTCTTATTGAAGCGGAAATGGATAAAATTGAACTCGCTACAAAAATGACCAACTGGGGATATGCGGTAGTTAAAGTTAGAGTTGACTCCAATGTGGAATGTGCACTGGAAGCTTTGCAGGAAGCTGAAGGTGTTGTAAATACCAGACTGATTTCAGACCCTTACGCTAATATTAAAGTTTCTTTTAAGCCAAGTATGTTGGATAAAAGTATTGCAAATATTATTTTAGAGAAATGTAATGTTAATGCTGAAATTACTGAGAGTAAATTGAGACAATAAGGTGATATTATGGCTATTGATGTAAAAAAACATAAAAAGAAATTTTTAGATCAAAAACCAAGTATTAATTTAGTTCCTTTTATTGATATTCTTTTTACAATAATGATTTTCTTAGTAGTTACCAGTAATTTTTCAGCAACAGATGTGCAGACAGATACTGCAGACCAAGTTGAAGACGCAAGTGGAAAACCTAATGTAACTGATGTTTCTGGGGACCAGGAATATTATGTTATGCCAGTAGCTAATTTGCATAAGGTTACTGTCAACGGTCAGGATCGCTCGGATTCGATAGCCGGCAGTGCTGTAGGTGTACAGGCAAATGTTATAGATCAGGGACAAGTTGTCATTAAACCTGGTGAGATTGTAATTACCACTCCTCCTGGAGTTCCACCAGAAAAAGCTGTTCAACGTCCAGAACTTTAAGAATTGAGGGATTAAAATGTATACGGGTAGAATTTTATCAACTGGTATGAATTGTGACGGTAAACCTTTTGTGGCATACAGGGTATCAAGCAGGTCATTTCCTAATAGGAGATGTCTGAAATTTGATAATCGTGCGGCTGTTGTTCCAAAGGAAGGTTTTGAAAAGGATATTTATGAGAACACATATATCACTTATAATAGTATTCGTATTGTAAGGGATATGGCAATTGTTTCCAATGGTTCTCATACTGATGTTATAGCAGACAAAATTGCTTTGGGAATGAATATCAAGGATGCAATCGCTTATTCATTGCTCACTATGGATTATGAAAAGGATGACTATAACACTCCAAGGATTGCTGCTGTTGTCACATCAACAAACAAGAAAGAGGAATATGGCTGTTATGTTGGAATTGCCAACGACAAGAAACTGTTAGTTGAACAGGTGCCATATGGTGATGCGGTATTTATCTCAACATATGGTAGTCAGGTTCATGACAAAGTTGATTTTGAAGCTAAGAACTCTGAAGAAGCTGCAAAATACATTTTTGATGAAGGTACCTTTGCAAATTATGAAAAACCGGTAACTTCTTGCGCTGCTGTTTTTGATGGAGAATGGACTATTGATGTCTATAATCCATAATTTTTTCTTTTTTTTAAACTTTTTAGATGATTATTATGACTATTGAATTATTTGGATTAGAGAATATTCCTATTATTGATGGGGATAGTGATATTTCTCAGATTATTAAGGACGCTATTGAAAAGCAGGGTTGTGGTTTAAAACATGGGGATATTGTTTTGATTGCTGAAACCTTGATTTCAAAAGCAGAAGAAAATTTCATCGAACTCGATGATTTGACACCTTCCGGCTTTGCAATCAGACTTGCAAATGAATCAGGAAAGGACCCAAGACTTGTTGAAGCTATTTTAAATGAATCAAATGAAGTTGTTCGTGTAGGGCCTAATTTTATCATAACCGAAACAAAACACGGCTTTGTTTGTGCTAATGCAGGTATTGATGAGTCCAATGTTGGGGATGGCCTTGCCACTCCTATGCCACAGGATGCCGACAAGTCTGCAAGGGAAATCCGTGAATCTTTGGAAAATGCATTCGATGAGGAAATTGCAGTCATCATCACTGACACTCAGGGAAGGGCATTCAGATTTGGGGCAATAGGTACTGCGATTGGTTGTTCTGGTATTTCTCCAATTTGGAAACGTGTTGGTGAAAAAGATTTGTATGGAAGGGAACTTGAAACAACTGAAATCGCAACCTGTGATGAATTGGCTGCGGCTGCTTCACTAATTATGGGTCAGGCCGATGAAGGTCTTCCAGTTGTAATTATTCGTGGTTTCAACGCTTTTGATACTTTGAGGAATGTTGATTCAAATATTAAATCTGTTTTAATGCCTAAAAAGGCAGATGTATTTAGGAAATGATGATATTATGATTACTGTTTTATCTGGGGGAACCGGTACTCCAAAATTGATTCAGGGAATAAAGGAAATAGTTGATCCGAGTGACTTGACAATAATTGTAAACACCTTGGAAAACGATTATTTTTCAGGCGTCTATGTTTCAGCCGACATTGATACTGTAATGTATACAATGGCGGACATGATTAATGATGAGACCTGGTATGGCGTTAAGGATGATACTTTCATCACCAATGAAAGGCTTGCTGAAATTGGCTGTCCTGAACTGCTCAGAATTGGAGACATCGACCGTGCAACTAAAATACAAAAGACCCAATTGATGGAGAAATATGGTCTTTTAAGAGCCTGTGAGATTCAATCAGAAAATATGGGCATAAAATCCAAAATCCTTCCGATGAGTGAGGAGGAATCCGAAATCAAAATCATTTCTGATATGGGGGAATTGGAGTTCCATGATTTCTTAATAAAGCATCAAAGCGAACCTGAAGTTTTGGACCTTAAGTTTTCCAATGTGAATCCCTCAAATGGTGTTGTTGATGCAATAAAAAACTCAGATGCGGTAATTATTGGACCTTCAAATCCAATCACTTCAATTTTACCAATTTTGTCACTATCTGGTGTTAGGGAAGCATTAAAGGAAACTTATGTTGTTGCAGTTTCACCAATAATTGGCAATGAGGCTGTTTCAGGTCCCGCATCCAAATTTATGAATGCTTTGGATATTGAAGTTTCATCAGTTGGTGTGGCAGATTTATACAAAGATTTCCTTGACAATTTTGTTATAGATGATAAGGATTCAAATTTAAATTCACAATTAAAGCAAATAGTTAATAAGGTAACAATTACAAATACTATAATGAATAGTTTAGATGCTAAGAAAAATTTAGCACAAATAATTATAGATAGTATTCCTTAATGGAAAGAGGCGGATATCAAATGATACAAATGACATTAATACAAATTGACAATTACGGTCCTTGGACTGTTACTCCAAGACCTAGAACTGAATCTGACTTGCAAATGTTACAGGCGAATTTATTTGCTGATTTAAATAATCATTTTGGAAATAAGAAAGGTTTAGTTTTCTTTACAAGATTTGACAATTTACTTGCAATTTCAAATGGTCTTGATGAAGAGGACCATTTAAGAATTCAAAGATCAATTAGAAACAGATACCCAATCACTGTAAGTATGGGTGTTGGTGCTGCAGAAACTCCTCATGAAGCACAGAAATTAGCTACCATTGCACTTCAAAAAGCAGGCAGTGCTCAATCCGGTGAAAGAAAAGAAATTTTGGCTATAGATAGTTTGGTTTCAGAGGAAGACAGTTATGTTCAGGCAGCTCACATTGACATTAACAGTGTAACTGAAACATTAACCGACATTGAATCTGCTTTCGATACAAGTTTCATGGTTAACAAGGCTCAACATTACCTGATGACCAAATTAATCAAAAAAGGGGCATTGCTCTTCTTCATTGGTGGGGACAATTTCATGTCACCATGTAACGGCTTAACAGAAAAAGAAATCGAAGACATCATGGTTGAAATCGATGAAGAAATCGGTATTAAACTTAAAGCAGGTATCGGTAGAGGTAAAAACGCTGAAGATGCCGCTTATATGGCCGATATAGGTCTTGAAGAAATCAGAGCTCACAATAATGAAATGTGGACTTGGGTCATAGAAAAAGAATATTAAGGTAATACTATGTTAAAAGTAGTTGCTCCGATGGCTGGAATAACTGACGCTGATTTTTTAAATAAAGTTATTCCTCTTGGCTTTGATGTGGCTACTTTAGGTGGATACAGTTTGGATTCACCTACAATCAATGCAAGTAAAATGATCATCGAAAGGGGAAGAAAGGAATTTGACTTCCCATTAGATGAAATTTTTACTCATATTGAAAACGAAGCTAATTTTATAAAGAGTGTTCACAGTGCCGTAAAGGTATCTGCCAATGTGCGTGCAACAACTCCTCAACCGATTATTGATGCGGGCAATATTGAAAGTTTGGATATTGTTGAGATAAATTGTCATTGTCGCCAAAAGGAAATTGTTGATATTGGATGCGGTCAGGAAATGTTGCATCGTGAGGATTTGGGCGATTTTATTTCTCAGATTGTTGATAATGTGGACAGTGAAGTTTCAGTAAAGATCCGTGCAAATGTTGAAGGGGTTGATACTGTTGAAATTGCAACTCTGATTGAAGATGCGGGAGCGGATTACCTTCATGTTGATGCGATGAAAAAAGGTGTCTTTGAAGCGGACTGGAAACTTTTGTCTGAAATTTGCGGTAATGTTAACTTGAAGGTTATTGGGAACAATTCTGTTAACAGTAAGGAAAATCTTCAAAAAATGATTGGTACTGGTGTAGATGGTTTTTCAATAGCTCGGGGTGTTATTTCGGGAAATCTCGATTTTAACATTGTTAATTTTTAATTTTTTAAAACAATTGTTATTAGAAAGTATTATTAATAGTTTAAAATAAAAATATTTGTATTAGGTGATTTCATGGATTTCATAACTCTTAAGAATATTACAAAAACATTTGATGATGTTGACGTTCTTAAAGATATTAATTTAAAGATTAATGAAGGAGAGACTTTAGGTATATTGGGACGTAGTGGAAGCGGTAAATCTGTTTTAATCAATATGCTTAGGGGAACTAAGGAATATGCCCCTGATGCAGGTAATATTATATTGAATATTGCTGTTTGTCCAGATTGTTTGGCTGTTGAATCTCCGTCTCATGAGGGAGAAAAATGTCATTGTGGCGGAACATATGAACTGAAAGAAGTGGATTTCTTCAAAGCTGAGAGAAAACTGTTTGCAAGTATTAAAAGAAGAATTTCCATCATGCTTCAACGTAACTTCGCATTGTATGATGAAGAGACCGTTATTGAAAATGTTATGAGGGCAATGCCTGAAACCGTTGATTATGAAGAAGGTTTATATGCTGCTTTAGAATTATTAGAAATGGTTCAGATGAACCATAGGATTACTCACATTGCACGTGATTTGAGTGGTGGAGAAAAACAGAGAGTAGTGCTTGCAAGACAACTGGCTAAAAATCCGATGATGTTTTTAGCGGATGAGCCAACAGGTACACTTGACCCTCAAACTGCTGTAAAACTTCACAATACCTTAAAAGAAGGTGTTAAAGATAAAAACATTACTATGTTGATCACTTCTCACTGGCCGGAAGTTATGACTGAACTTGCAGATAATGTAATCTGGTTGGAAAACGGTCAAATCAAGGAAGAAGGCGAACCTCAAACTGTAGTTGACCATTTCCTGGAAACAGTTCCTGTTCCTAAAAAACCTGAAATTCCTGAATTCGGTGAAGAGGAAGTAATTTTAGAGGATGTTAAAAAACATTATTATTCCATTGAACGTGGTGTAGTTAAAGCGGTTGATGGAATTGACTTGAAAATTCACAAGGAAGAAATTTTCGGTCTTGTTGGATTAAGTGGTTCAGGTAAGACAACCACTACCAGAATGCTCATCGGATTAACCGAACCAAGTAGCGGAGACATTCAAATCAAACTTGGTGATGAATGGATCGACATGACAAAAGGAGGTCCTCTCAACCGTGGACGTATTGTTCCATACCTTGGATTATTGCACCAGGAATACTCCTTATATCCTCACAGAACAATTCTCGGTAACCTGACCGATGCTATCAGTTTAAACTTGCCTGCAGAATTCGGTAAGATTAAGGCCATTCACGCATTGACTACTGTAGGATTTGATGAACATGAAGCCACAATAATTTTGGATAAGTATCCTGACCAATTGAGTGTAGGAGAAAAACACAGGATTGCACTGGCACAGGTTTTAATCAAAGAACCAAAAATCATTGTGTTGGACGAACCTACAGGTACAATGGACCCTATTACTCGTGTTCATGTTACTGATTCAATCTTAAAAGCTCGTACAGAATTAGAACAAACTTTCATTATTGTTTCTCACGATATGGACTTTGTTTTAGATGTCTGTGACAGGGCTGCTTTAATGAGAGGAGGAAAACTCTTGGATGTTGGTACTCCTGAAGAGATTGTTGATCAATTAACTCCAGATGAAAAAGAAGACATGCTTAAAGACAGATAAGTCTTCTTATTCATTTAATCTTTTTTTTTATTTCTTTCCAATTTGGACAAAAACTGTCCATCAATTTTTTAAATCTTTTTCCATGGTTGAATTCTATCAGATGGCATAACTCATGTATCATTACATATTCCAGACATTCCTTGTCCTTTTTTGCTAGATTTAAGTTAAGTGTAATTCTGCCGTCCTGTTTGCAGTTTCCCCAATTTTTCATTTTTCGAACATTGACGCTTGCTGGCTTGCGTCCAACGATTTTAGTGCATCTTTCCAAAACTTCGGGAATTGCCAATTTAAGCTCTTCACGATAAAACTCATCAAGAACACTTTTTCTTTTATCGATTGTGCTTCTTTTTGGAATTGGCAGATAAAGAATATGTTTTTCTTTGTCTAGTAGCACATGTTTTATGTTATTTGAGATCAGCTGCAGGGTGTATTCCTCGCCCCAGAGAAAATGTTTTTCGCCATTGGTGTATTTGTAGGGTGCCCTGATTTTCTTTTCAGAAATTAGTTGCTGTTTTTCCAAGATCCATTCCTTACGGGATTTGATAAAATCAGCAATGTCCCTATCTGAAACGAATAATGGTGCCGAAACCTTCACCTCTCCATTTGGCGGTAAAACTCGAAGATACATGTTTTTTATGTTTTTTCGGTATAATGTGATGGGGATATCTTCGATAATTACATTTTCTTTAACCATATTTAAAAATAAGTCAATAAGGTTTTTAAACCTTATTGTGCCATTGGGTTAAACCCGAATACCTTACCGGCTAATCTGAATGCCAGTGGATTAACAATCTGACTTACAATGAAATATGCCACAACCCATCTTATTGGCCATATCATGAATAATGCCTCAACGGTTAAGTTTGTTGTAAGTCCAAATATCGCAGGCATTATGAAACTCATAATCAAGCTTATGAAAAATGCTGGCGGATTCCATAATCCGGTTTTCATTCCCATTTTATATCCGAAGATTTTGTCTGCTAATCCAAATCCAATTGGATGTACTGCCTGTGTTACAAGCAGATATGCGACTATCCATCTTATAGGCCACATCAAAAAGCAGATTTCAACAGGCATTCCCATTGGAATTGAAAATATGAGTGGCATGACTATGCTCATTATTAAACTTATAAAAAATGCCACGGGATTCCAAAGTTTCATACATAACCTCCCTTTTTTCTTTTATTAATTAATGAATTTGGGATAAATAAAACTTTCCATAAAAAAGGTTATATATTCATTGTTCAAATAAATTATATTAATATTTTATATATTATAATCAAGAAATGAAAATTATTTTGGAGGATGATTATGACTTGGGAAGATGCACCATCTCATATCTGCAGAGGAGGAGATGTAAGAGGACTTGCTTTTTGCTGTCCGCCAGTTAAACCATGCCCAGTTTTAAATGCATTACAAGAAGTAAATTTAACTCCACAGGAATTTGTGGATATCAAGATTCAATTCGGTAAAGAAACTAGATTAGGTGAAGGCGCAGGGACCTGTTTCGGTTCACTAGTTTGGTGCTGCAAGCCATCAAAACCTTGTCCTTTAAGAGACATGACCTTAAGGAACATGGGTATGAGCCATGAGGAATACCTTGACTTGAAAAAGGAACTGTCTGAAAGGTTAGTTGGTGTTAAAAAACCTAATCCTGATAAGAAGGCTGAAGCATTGGCTGAAACATTCAACATATCCAAACTTGAAGCAATGAATGTTTTGACCGATTGTAATAATGATTTGAGAGCTGCTGTAAAAGTATTACACGCAAAATCTCTTGAAAATTCTGATTAAAATGGATTGGACATCTGTTTATCTGAAAACATCCGATTTGAATGTTTTTATTTTAGGCACTGGAGAGGTTGCAACCAGACGCGCCAATAGATTTTTGGATCATGGTGCCAATGTCAGGCTTGCGGGAAATGCTCTGTCATCAGATTTGACTGATAAGGGTGCCGAGTTATGTTCCACATCTGATGTTGATGAGCTGGTCCAATGGGCTGATTTGGTTGTTGTTGCCAGTGGTGATGAAGAGCTGTCCGATTATGTTTCCAATATTGCAGAAGGTAAGCTTGTCAATCGGGCTGACTATCCTTATGAGGGAAATATTATTGTCCCGACAAGTTTCAGTATTGGGGATGTTGAGATATCTATTTTTACCAATGGAAAAAGTCCATTGATGGCAAGGCAGATGCGCAAAAAGATTCAATCAATAATAACTGAAGAGGACATTTTGGAAATCGAGCTTCAGGATTATGCAAGGGGCCAATTAAAGGATATTATTAATGACCAGAAAGAGCGCAGAAATTACCTTTATCGAATTTTTGAAGATGAAACTATTAACGATTATATCAAAAACCGTGAAATTGATTTGGCTAAAGAATATATTGATAACTTAATAAGGGGATTAGATTGATACTTAATTTAAGAGTTGACCATAAGATAGCGGATATCCAGTCAATGGAATCTATTGCTAAGGAAATTGATGTATTGTTTCAGGAATTGCAGGAAAAATATTCCATTGGCGAGTATATTGAGATTTCCACCTGTAACAGAAAGGAGTACTATATCAATAACGACTACATTAAAGAGGATGATGAGTTACTTTCTCATGAAAACAAAAGCATTGTAATTGATTATGGTCAATCTGCTGTCATGCATCTTCTTAGGATGACCTCCGGTTTGGAATCAATGATTGTAGGTGAAGATCAAATCCTGGGTCAGGTCAAGGATGCCAAATATAAGGCTTTAAAAAACCATCATTGCGGTAAATCTTTGGACACTATATTTACAAAGGCTATCCATGTCGGTCAGGTTGTTAGAAACAAGACCAACATCAACAAGGGTTCCGTTTCCATCGGTTCTGCTGCAATCGATTTGGCGGAAAAATATATCGGTGATTTGAATGATAAATCCGTTCTGGTTATTGGTGCCGGTAAAATGGGCAGGTTGGTTGCCAAGGCACTTGCTGAAAAGGATTTAAAAGCTATTTTTGTTGCTAATCGTACATATTATGTCGCTGTTGAACTTGCTGAAGATTTAGGCGGTCAGGCAATCATGTTTAAGGATCTGGAAAACTATTTGGCAACTGCCGATTTGGTAATCAGTGCTACAAGTGCTCCTCATCCAATTATTGATAAGGAACGTCTCCTGGGCATAGACATGGACTATGAAAATGTAATGATTGTTGATATTGCAAATCCTAGGGATATCAAAGAGGATGTTTCAGAATTGGGCGTTAAATTATGCAATATTGATGATTTGCGTGAAATTGCCGATGAAAATACCAAGCTTCGTATTGAGGAATTTGGTGAGGCGGAAAATATCATAAATGATGAGTTCATTTTACTTAAAGAATCCATTAAAATGATGGAACTTGATGAGTTACTTGGTAATTTAAGAGCATCTATGGAAGGAATAAGAGAACGTGAAACTCAAAAAGCAACTGTTAAGTTGTCACATGTAGATGGCAGTGCTAAAATTTTAAATAATTTAACAAATTCTCTTGTCAATAAGATTTTCTATGATATTTCAAAAAATTTGAAAAGAGCTGCAAGAAATGATAAAAAGGAAATTATTGATGCAGCCGATTATATATTTAATTTTAAGGAGTAGTTTATTCAAACATTCCCTTAATATCAGTATTTTTTACTTTACTGCTGTTTAATGCATATTCAATATTTTCCATAGTGATGATGTCGCTGTCGGAGGATATTGCATTGTGAAGGGAAGTTTTCAAAATCTTTTCTTTTATGTCCCTGCCGGACAGTCCCTTGGTTAGTTTAACTATTTTTTCCAAATCCAAATCATTGTCCAACGGCATGGTTTTGAGATTGTTTTCAATAATCTCCAACCTTTCATTATCGTTTGGGAGTTTGAATTCGATTTCTTCCTCGAATCTACTGCGCACAGCTAAATCAAGACTTTCCTGGTTGTTGGTAGCTCCTATTGTAATGACGGATTTATTTTCTTCAATGCCGTCCATTTCGGTTAAAAGTGAGTTCACTATTTCGGACACGTCTCCTCTTAGTGATTGAAATGATCTGTGAAGTGCAATTGCATCGATTTCATCAATGAAAATTATGGAAGGTGCATTTTCAGATGCCTTTTTAAATAAATCGTGAATTTTGGATGAGGCATCTCCGACATGTTCTCCAATCAGTGATGTTGCCTTAACCAAATACAATGGAACTTCAAGCTCGTTTGCCAATGCCTTTACAAGCATGGTTTTACCGGTACCTGGAAGGCCGTAAAATAGAATGTTTTTCGGAGCCCACTCTCCAAAGCTTTCAGGGTTTTCAAGATATTTGGAAATGACCTTGATTTTTGACTTTGCGTTTTCCTGACCGATGATGTCATTCATTTTTATGTTGGTTTTAATTTTTTTCTCATTATTTTTATCAATCTCGTCAGTAATGATTTTTATTTTGGTATATTCAGAAATTAAAGAGTTGTCTGGCTTTGCAGTAACAATTTCAAAACCATAATCTGGAATTATCTTCTGGTCAAATAAATATGAGTTTTCACGAACCGCCAAACCTAACCACTGTTCACGTGCATATTCCTCAAATAATTTGGTATTGGTTATCTCGATATTGTCTTCCATCAATGTAAAATCGAATGGATAACCTACCGGTTTGATTACAACTAATTCTGCATATTCTTTGTCTTCATTATCTATTTTTGAACTTTTTTGGTTAGTTGTTTTGATTTCGTGTTGTTTATTGTCACTTTTCAAATATGCCCCTCCAATTTTTGTATACATTCATTCATTAGTTTTGATTATTTAAATACTTGTTGTAACATATTAAAGTTCTGTATTTTTTTAGAAAATTTTAAATATCTTTTTAAAGCAATTAATTAAAGAGGGATACCATGGATGATGAAACCGCAAGGCTTTATGGGTATGTGAGGGTTGCTCCACACAGAACAAAAACAATGAAAGCACTGATGAAGGGAGATAAGACTCCAACACAAATAGGTAAGGAAGTCGATATTCGTCCAGTCCATGTTTCTAAGGTTTTAAGGGATTTCAAGGACCGTGATATAGCATACTGTATCAATGAGGAAAAATACAAAAATAGAATATATACCTTGACTCCATTGGGCCGTGAGATTGGGGAATATCTGCTTAGAAAGTGAGTATGCTTTTTAATAAGTTTCACCAAATAACTATTTATGGGACTTGAAAATCATAATCATTTTTGTATTTATTGTGGCGCCAAACTGGTGCCAAATCAGCACTTCTGCTCTCAATGTGGAAAAGCAGTTTACAGGGATGCAGAGCCACAAGTTGTTAGAACGCCATCCAAATTCATTTCAACTGTTGAGGATATTGAAAAGGAATATAATTCAAAGCAGGCAAGAGCCAAGGAATTGGTTGAAAAATTGTTTGATCCATCACACATGTCTTATCAGAAATTCACTGCTGCCATCACGAAATCCAACGGACTGTTTGACAATCAGGTGGCTGTAGCTAAAAAGATGATTGAATTGGATGACGGTCATAATGAAATTATTGTTGGCGAAATTCAAAACAAGATTAAGACACTCAACACCTTTGTCGATAAGATGGAAGGGCTGATTAATGAATTGGTTATCCAGTTAAGTTCCAACAAGGATGATGATGAGGACATTAATAATTTATTCAATGACATGGATGATTTGATTGATTCGGTAAAGAATTATTAAATCATGCTTTCATAAATTTCCTTCATTTTTAATGCATCGATGTCACGTTCGGGTGTCTCACATATTATGTTTGCATTCCAACCGTTATCAATCAGATTGCTGAGCAGATCCCTGATGTTTGGACCGTATTCATCGCTTTCGTCGAGGGTATGGTGTTTCACTTCACCGCCACGACCATATTCTATTGTTGTAAAATGGCAGTGTAGAATGTCAATGTCAAGATTATCCTCGATTATTGAAAAAATACAGTTATAATCTTCCTTTTTATTTAGAAATCCTCTGCCTCGGGCATGCACGTGGGCAAAATCAATTGTAGGTTCAAAGTGGTCAAATGTTGCACATAATTCCACAACTTCGCTGACATTTCCCAATTGTGTACGTTTGCCTGTGGTTTCAGGTGCAAATGTGAACTCTTCTATTCCTTCAGCTTCCAGTTCTTCGAATAGTTTGTTCACTGTATTTTTGGATATTTCCATTGCCTTTTCGGGTTTTCTATTCAGGTATGCTCCGGGGTGGAATACTAGACGGTATGCTCCCATCCATTCTCCCGCACGGGCGGCCGCAATCAGGTGTCCGATACTTTTTTCAAGCTTGGAGTCTTCCTTTGCACAGAGATTGATGTAGTATGGTGCATGCATTGAAACTAGAATGTCATGCTTTTTTGATTCGTCTTTTAATGTTGTTGCGGCTTTTTCTCCAATTCTCACTCCATATGGTGATTGGTATTCATAGGAATGGAGGCCTTCTTCGGATATGTATTTCGGTGCCTTATATGCTGCACCCTTATAGTTTATTGGACTTCCTGCAGGTCCGAAAAGTACTTTGGGTTTCATGTTAAAAATAGTAAAAAAAGAGGGAATTTAGAATATTCCCATAGCTTTATTGGTTTTTGCAATTGATTTTTCGTTGTCACTTTCCATTTCTAAAAGTGCACGAATTGCATCAATGTTTTCAGGAATTACGTCAGATTCCTGGTGGACAGCTTGCATGTAAAAGAGTTCATTGCCGACTACATTGATGGATTCTCTCCAAACTGGAATTTCGTATAAATCGTTTCTGTTTCTTCCAAGTTCTTTGGCATATTCCATAATCTCAGCGGTTGAACCTAATCCTTCTTCAGCGGATACGACAATTACTCTGGAACGTTTTTCTAATGCTTCAATGATTTCTTCGGTTTCAACATCATTGTTGATTTCCACCATGATGTTGTGTTGGTGCATTAGTGTTGTTGGTACGAGCAATGCCATGGTTGTAACGTCAATGCCGTCCATTACGGTTTTTACGTCTGGTCCGTGGTGGGAAGGTACTTTTGGAGGATTTGGAACAATTGCGTTGATTGGTCCTTTTTTGATTTCAGATGGGTCTGATCCTCTTCTGACCATTACTGCACGGACTTTTTTGATGTCTGCTATTGGGTCAATAGTTGATAATGTACGGGTCAATCCGGTAGTGTTACAGGACACTACACGGGTGTAATCTGCACCATATGAGTCATCGTAATTTGAAATTGCGTTAAATGAAAGGCCAGTTAATTCATGGTCTTCTCCACCTTGATAGATTGCTTTAACGCCTGCTTTTTTATACATTTCAAGGTTCTGTGGACCGATACTTCCAGGGGTACAGTCAACAACGACATCTGCTTCCTGAATCATATCTTCAACAGTACCGGCTATTTCAATTCCAGCATCCTTAAACATTTGTTCTCTTTCTGGAATTCCAATGTATAATGGGTATCCTTTTTCTTCAACAGCGGTTCTTGCTTCAAAGTTTGGTCTAGTTTTACTTACACCAATCACTTTCATATCATCTTGAGCAGCTACAGCATCAGCCACTCTTTTACCGATGGTTCCATAACCATTAATTGCAACAGTTTTCATTTTAATCCCTTATAATAATTATTTATTATATGCTTAAAGATTTGTATTTTAAGTTATTTAAAATTTGATATTAATTTTCCAATGCCGTCAATTTAAGAATTTCATAATTTTTTTATCTTTTTGATTTTTTATATATCTCTTTTTTCATGTTAATCTGTAGTTCATATTGAATTTTCTTGCAGATGTAGGTCTTCTGGGTGATTTTC
>NZ_CADAJR010000029.1 GCF_902788255.1 uncultured Methanobrevibacter sp. | reverse complement strand
TCATCTAGCCTCCTATTCATTTTTATAATCCATTTTGACACCGACAGAACCGGTACCAAGAGGTATTGGTTGTCCAATAATAATATTTTCGATGATACCTGTTAAATCATCAACTTCACCGCGAATACTTGCATGAAGTAAATGTTTACCAGTTTCTTCAAAAGCTGCACGAGCTAATACACTTGATTTTTCACCACTGATACCATGTCTTCCGATTGATTTCACAGTACCTTCTGAAGTCATGATATCTGCAACTAACATGATGTGTCTTACGTCTACACTAAGACCTTGTTCTGAAAGGGTATTTTGAGCCTCGTTAATGATAGATTGACGAGCTGCTTCAATACCAAGAACTTCACCGATTTCGTGAATGTTGTTAGTTGTGGTTCTAACGTGGTCGATACCGTCCATATCAAGGATTTCCTTAAGGTTTGATCCTTCGGTATGGATAATCCATTCTTCATCACGACGAATAATAACTTTACCGATACCTTTTATACCACTTATTTGCAAGTCACGAACTTTATCCGCTAAGAGACGAAGTTCACGAATTTCAAATTTTGAATCAGATTTATCAGATTTTGAAGAAGGGATGACAACTCTGTCACCATTAATGTCTGCCTTTTTGAAAGCCTTTTCAATAGCAGCATTAATTTCTTCCCTATCAAGTCTTTTTTCATCAATTTTTTTAGAATCCAAAACTGCTTCAACTTCCATGGTTCCATAGTTCAGATTGAAATCGGAAAGAATATCATTTATTGTACTTTTACCGATTTGGTTTGCCAGAGTTCTGACAAATTCCTCATCGTCACGTCTTTCTTCATCAAAATAGATATCCATGGTAGGAGTAGCAATTTCTTTTCTTGCGTCAACGATTTCAATAAGCCTTGGAAGACCTAATGTTACGTTTAACTCAGTTACCCCTGCATAGTGAAAAGTACGCATGGTCATCTGTGTACCAGGTTCACCTACAGACTGTGCAGCTACTGTTCCAACAGCCTCGCCAGCTTCAACGTGAGCTCGGTCATAGGCCTGTTTGAGTTTCCTGATAAGTTCAGTCAACTCATCATCAGTCAACTCATTTTTCACATAAGCTTTTGATAAATCTTCGATATAACTTTCTGGAAAATCAATGCCTAAATTTTCCTCTTCGTTCAATTTGGCAATAGTTTCCATTATCTTATTTTCTACATCATCCATAGTTACACCTACTTACCTGCCATACTTTCCATTCTAATTTCGTCAATAAGTTTATTTAAATCAGCCGGTTTACCGAAGTCTGATTTTGCAGGATCAACTCCATCCTCACCAAACATGGTTTGGATAACATTACCTTGATTATCAGTAACAAGTCCAGATGGTTTAACTTGTAAGTCTTGCAATGCATTTACTAATCTTCTCTGCATGTAACCGGATTGCGCTGTACGAATCGCTGTATCTACAAGACCTTCTCTTCCTCCCATAGCGTGGAAGAAAAATTCGATTGGGTCAAGACCTGATTTGTAACTTGAGTGCACAAATCCTTTAGCTTTAGCCCCTAACTCACCTTTCTTGAAGTGAGGTAAGGTACGGTTTAGGTAACCCCTTTCGATACGTCCACCCCTAACCGCTTGTTGTCCTACACAAGCAGTAATCTGAGTAAGGTTCAGCATGGATGCCCTAGCACCAGTACGTGCCATTACTACAGAGTGGTTTTCTACAGCCATCACATGATCATATGGGTCATCATCAGATTGTTTACCCATAGTCAAGTAGTTTTCTGCAATGCTACCAGACATGTCCCTAGCTTCCCCGAGAACCTGCATGATTTTCATCTCTAAGGTCTCTTCTAGACTTCTACCAGGTAAAGCTTGGAGATATCCTTCTTCATATGCTTCTACAAGTTTGTCTACTTCTTCCATCTTTTTCTCTAAGTGCTCATTAATACGGTCTTGAGCTTCTTCAGGAATTTCCTCATCGTTTAAGGATGTAGTAATACCTGTTTTCATGATTCCGCAGATTGCAAGGTCAGTTGACCTGTCTAAGAATTCTTTTGCTCTTCCAGGACCATATTCTTTAACGATTTTATCCAAAATCTTACCTGAGAATGAACCGTAAGCGGATTCATCAATTACCCCTTGCAATAAAATACCGTTTTTGATAACGACACTTGCGTCAGTTTCAGGGTATACAACAGGACATTTGGAAATTTCAGCACTGTATGATAAGTTTAGATCATTTGGTAATAATAATGAGAACAATTCTTTACCGGTCCACATTGCGCCTTTGTCCTTGTAGATATATGATTCTTCAATATCTGAAGGAACTTCAGCATCAGGTTTTAAATCAAGATCGGTTTTTAAAACCCATTGGCCACCTTTGAATTCAGGTAACTTAAGGTGGGATTTTCTGATAATCTGTAAAGCTTGCTCTTCTGTAAATTCAACACCGTCACGGGTTAACAAGTATGCTCCACTAATGTGGTCGTGAATAGCACCGATAATAGGTCCACCGAACCTTGGAGATAGAATGTGTTCCTGTACCCTCATCAGGGATTTTGCCTCAGCACGGGATTCATCAGTCTGGAACACGTGCATATTCATTTCGTCTCCATCGAAATCCGCATTGTATGGAGGACATACACATAAGTTTAATCTGAAGGTCTTGTATGGTAAAACCCTTACTTCGTGTGCCATCATACTCATTCTGTGAAGGGAAGGCTGACGGTTGAATAAAACCATGTCCCCATCTTTCAGGTGTCTTTCGACAATGAAACCTGGTTCCAATTGTTCAAGTATCAATTCAATGGTTTCTTCATTACGTACTCTGATTTTCCTTCCGTCAGTTCTTATAACATAATTTGCACCAGGGTGAACATCAGGACCGTTTTGGATGTACTTTTTCATCTCTTCAATGTTCCATTCGTTTACATGAACCGGTACGGTTACTTCTTTTGCAATCATTTCAGGTACACCGACCTCGTTAATACTGATGTTTGGGTCAGGTGAAATTACAGTACGTGCAGAGAAGTTTACACGTTTACCGGACAGGTTGGAACGGAAACGTCCTTCTTTACCTTTTAACCTTTGGGTCAAGGTTTTTAATGGTCTTCCTGATCTGTGTCTTGCAGGTGGAACACCACTGGCTTCATTATCAAAGTAAGTAGTAACGTGATATTGTAATAATTCCCATAAGTCCTCAACGATTAATTGTGGAGCACCGGCTTCCATGTTTTCAAGTAAACGTTGATTAATACGTAAAATATCAACTAATTTGTGAGTTAAGTCGTCTTCTGATCTCTCACCAGTATCCAGTGTAATTGAAGGTCTTACAGTTACCGGAGGAACTGGCAATACGGTCAATACTAACCATTCAGGTCTTGCCACTTCAGGGTTAACACCTAAAACAAATGAATCATCATCAGTGATTCTTTCAAGTCTTTCACGTACTTCAGAAGCGGTCAACTTGTAATCTCCTTGACGGATTGTAACAGGTTTGTCTAAAAGAATCGCTTCTTGAGGTGCACCACAGTGAGGGCAACAGTGTTTAGGGTCAACTTCTTCACCTTCTTCAGGCATGGTTTTTAATTCCCTTTTAGCAACACGATAAACTTCTTTTAGGATAGCATTTAAACTTTCACGATTATCCATAGCTTCATGGATTTTTTCTGTGAAGTATTCGATTTGTTCATCATTTAAAAGAACACGTCCACATTCGTTACAGGTAGAACGTAAAATCTTGTGAATGACATCACCAAAACCGATGTGAATAACCGGTCTTGCAAGTTCAATACTACCGAAATGTCCTTGACAGTCCCCACCTCTGAAACCACAAGTCCTACATACTAAACTTGGGTCAATAACACCTAAACGAGGATCCATCAAACCTTTTTCAATAGGGAAACCGTCGTCCTCATATGTATCAGGAGTTTCGACAGTCACAACAGACATAGAACGAATATCCTCAGGAGACATTAGCCCAAAGTTGATCTTTTCTATCTTTTTTATAAATCCTTTCAATGTATTGGCTCCTTAAATAACTGTAATTATGCTTTGTCTCCTAATTGTAATTTAGGGAAAATACATAAACTCTTAAGTTCGTCTAATAATAATTTAAATGCGTATGAGATTTCAACAGGATATGTTTCCACATCTCCACAGATTGGACAGTATTTCTTATTTTTATGCTTGTCGAATACTGCTAACATACCACAGTTGTCACAAACGATTGCTTCATATTTGTCTGATTCATCAAGAAGTCTTTCTTTTAAGGTTAATGCTGCACCGTGTGCAATAAGACAATCTCTTTCCATTTCCCCGAATCTTAAACCACCTTCACGTGCTCTACCTTCAGTAGGCTGACGTGTAAGCACTTGTACAGGACCTCTTGAACGTGCGTAAACTTTATCAGTTGTCATGTGGTGTAATTTTTGGTAATATGCAACACCGACGAATATTTCAGCATCCAATCTTTCACCGGTTACACCATTATATAAAGATTCACATCCTGCAGATTCAAAACCGTTGTCGATCAGTTGCTGCTTGATTTCATCTTCAAGGGTTTGGTTGAATGGAGTTGCGTCAACACGTTGTCCTTCAAGACAACCGGCTTTACCTGCAACCATCTCTAACACCTGTCCGATGGACATCCTGGATGGAATCGCGTGAGGGTTAACAATCAAATCAGGCACGACACCGAATTCTGTGAATGGTACGTCTTCAGGGGATAAAATTAAACCAATAACCCCTTTCTGACCGTGTCTTGATGCGAATTTATCACCAAATTCAGGTTGTCTGGTATCCCTAACTCTGATTTTAGCTAATCTTGAACCTTCAACGGTTTCAGATAAAAGAACTGCGTCAACAATACCTTTTTCACCGTGTCTTACAGTTACTGAAGTTTCTCTTCTTTTATCTGCAACGGTACCGAATTCCTCTTCTAAGAATCTTGGAGGGGATGTTTTACCAATCAATACATCACCTGATTCAACATAGGATTCAGGATTTACAACACCATCTTCATCCAAGTTTCTGTAAGCCTCTTCAGATCTGTATCCTTTGATGTTTTTGTCAGGAACTTCAAACTTGTCTACCTGACCACCAGCGTACCTTTTCTCTGAAGTGTCGTAAGCTCTGAAGAATGAAGATCTTGCAAGACCCCTTTCAAGTGAACCTTTGTTGATAACCATTGCGTCCTCCATGTTATATCCTTCGTAAGACATTAATGCTACAACAAAGTTCTGACCGGATGGTCTTAAATCATAATTGGTTGAATCAATAATACGTGTTTTAACAATAGGAGTTTGGGGATGGTGCAATAAGTGTGCCCTTGTATCGGTACGTAATGCATAGTTAGATACATATAATCCTAATGCCTGTTTTGTCATACCTGCTTCCATGGTATTCCTTGGAGAAGAGTTGTGGTCTGAAAATGGAATAATACCTGCACAGATACCAAGCATAGTAGCAGGGTCAATTTCAAGGTGAGTGTGTTCATCGTTTAACTCAGCAAGACTCATGGCAATATAGGAGTTTTCCTCTTCTTCAGCATCCAAATATTCAACAAGTCCCTGGCTAATCAAATCATCCCATTTTAATTTTCCGCTAGCAATTTTGTTTAAGTGCTCATCTTTTAAAAGAGGCACACCATCTTTAACAATAATTAATGGTCTTCTTGCTCTTCCAGGATCATTGAATATGTAAATCTCATTATTGTCTTCATAATAAGTGATGTTCATCTCGTAGGACACTTCACCGTTTCTTCTTTTTTCTCTCATTTCCTGAGTGAAATTAACTGGGTCTGCACAGTATCCTAAAAGTTCACCATTTATGTAAATTTTAGTTTGAGAAGGTTTTTCCTTAATGATTGGTCTAGGTGGAACAACTTCTATTGTTTCTTCTACCGGTTCGATTTCATCAGCTTCATCCTCTTCAACAGGTTCAATAGAATCAACCAATTCATCTTCAACAGGTTCGATTTCATCAGCTTCATCCTCTTCAACAGGTTCAATAGAATCAACCAATTCATCTTCAACTGGTTCGATTTCATCAGCTTCTTCGTCTGCAATTTGTTCACTGCCTAATTCATCAATAGTAAAGTCAAAGTCATCAGTATAATGTTCCCAACTTTTTCTTGGTTCATTTTTAGCGAAATCAGTTACAGTATCATCTTCTCTTTTTTCAGGAGTATCAAAGTACTCTTCAATTTCTTCAACATATTGATTGATTTTGTTTGCTAGTTCATCATCCAAATCTTCTAATCCTTTAAATTTTTGAATGGTTTCTACAACTTCATTGTAAGGAACTACTTGTTTAAAATCGAAATAGTAATATGCTCTTTTTAACGCTGCATTTATTTTCTTAGACAACTTTTCACCTCCCTAAATCAATTCTACATCCATAGTTTCAATAACATCTATAATTTCTTGTTCATCGGAACCTTCTGAAATGTTACACATTAAAGCCAAGTTCTTTACCAAACCACAGTTAGGTCCTTCCGGAGTTTCGTTAGGACATATTTTACCGAATTGAGTTGGGTGCAAATCTCTTGCTTCAAAGTGAGGTTGACTTCTGGTCAATGGAGATACGACACGTCTCAAGTGAGAAAGTGTTCCCATGTAACTTGTCCTATCCAGCAATTGGCTAACCCCAGCTCTTCCACCTACCCAGTTTCCGGTAGCAATAGCGTGCTTAATGTTTTCAGTTAAAACATCACTACGTACTGCCTGTTTGATTGAAAGCTCCTTACCACGTGAAAGGCTCCTTTCAAGCTGATAGCTCATGTCCCTAGTTAAGTTGGTGAAAGCTACTCTAAATAAATCTTCCATCAAGTCACCAGATACCCTGAGTCTTTTATTGGTATAGTGGTCCTTATCGTGAGGTTCTCTTTTTTGTTCGATAACTTCTAATAACATTTCAGTCATTTCTGCTAAGTAAATAGCTTTATCGTAACATCTTTCTTCTTCAGTACCCATGTGAGGTAATAAGTAACGATTTACTACATCTCTAGCACGTTTTAAACGGTATTCCTTAGGCATGTTTTTAGCTACTCTGTTACCAATGTATTTAATAGCAGCAAGTTGCAAGTATTCTCTTCTTTCATCATATGACATGCCGTCCATTTCTTTTTGATCCAGTTTTAATGATTCATCAGACACTTGCAGGTCATCCGCAATCATCATTTGGAAGTTATTATCATCAGAAATGGTAGTAATGATTTCCTCATCTGTAGATAATCCAAGTGCCCTTAATAAGATTACTAATGGAATTTCACCTGGAAGGTAAGGGAATGAAATTCTTAAGAAAACACCATTTTTACGAGGTTTTTTGTATTCTAAAGTAATTCTAGCTCTGAAACCACTCTTAATGGAAGTTACAACAGCTTTTGCATGTCTTTCTTCAGGTTCTCCTAAACGTTCAAGAATAATTTTGTTAGGAGCAATCTCTTCCATTGTTACAACAGCTCTTTCGGAACCATTTACAATAAAGTATCCTCCTAAATCTTGAGGGTCTTCATGTTTTTCTACTAATTCTTCAGGACTGAGTCCGTTGAGATGGCAAATGTCAGACTTAAGCATTACTGGTAACTCACCAATATATACTTCTTCAAGTTCATTGTCTTCTCCTTCTTCATTTAATGCCATTTCAAGGTACATGTCTGCAGAATAATTTAAGTTTCTAAGTCTTGCTTCAGTTGGATCAATTTCACTACGTGAACCGTCAGCCTCTTTATTGGATGGTTTTTCAATACGTACTTTACCAGTTTTTAAAGTGTATTTTCCATCATCTAAGGTGATAGGTTCTGTAATGTCAATGATGTTCTGAATTCTGTTGTTCACAAAATCATTGTAGGACTTAATATGGTGATCCACTAAATCATACTTATCAAAAAATGCATCAACTAATTTCCAGTTATTCTCTGTCATGGATATCCTCCAACATTACGTACACAATAAAAATAATTAACTAAATAAAAATAAAATAAACTAGGAAACCCTAATATAACTAATTCATTTAATCATTATTCTTAATTTACTCATAACTATCTCCGTTAAGATAATTCCTCTCAAACTAAGTTCAATTTATTATAATGAATTTCTAAAAAACAAAAAAAATACAGAAATTATACTATATTAAACTTCACAACTCTAAATTTATATTTTTAATCTTCTACAATCCTGTAAGTTACAAAAACTCCAGCAGTTTGACTTTCTCTAGTAATTCTTAAAACATTTCCAGGTTTAGCATCAATAGCTTTCACAACAGGATCATCAGATTTTATTTTAGGAAGATCTTTAAAATCATAATCAACATCACTAAATTCATCTGAAATTTCTTCTTCAGTCATGATTTCATGCTTTGGTACAAGCTTATGGTCTTGAATATCAATTTTCAAATTTTTTCCTCCAAATAGAAAAATAAATATAAAATTAGAAACAGGCCTGACGGGAGTTGAACCCGCGGCCGCCTGGTTAAAAGCCAGGCGCTCTGCCAGACTGAGCTACAGGCCTATATGACATATAATACTATTCAAGATATGAGCGCCCTGGCCGGGATTTGAACCCGAGTCGCGGGCTCGACAGGCCCACATGATAGCCCCTACACCACCAGGGCATCCTCAAATAGCAATTATACACTATCAATTAAGTATATTTTTCATCATATATAAATGTTATGGAAAAATCATAATTTTTAACAAAAACATATATGATTTCAAATAAAATAATTGAAATCCCGCCTGCCGGACTTGAACCAGCAACATTTGGATCTACAGTCCAACGCTCTGCCAAATTGAGCTAAGGCGGGAAGAATGGGTCCGCCCGGATTTGAACCGGAGTCTCAGGCTCCCAAAGCCCAAAGGATCGACCAAGCTACCCTACGGACCCACATACAATATGTATGTAGATGACATACTAATAATAATATAAACTTACAACTATATAAACATTACGATATTTTCAACAATATCCTAAAATGTTATAATAATAATTTTATTATAAAAGCCCCGGACGGGAATTGAACCCGCGACCACGAGATTACAAGTCTCGCGCTCTACCAGACTGAGCCACCGAGGCAATATACATAAAACTATATAACACTATACTGTCTATAAAAAGTTATTTAAATACTTTACTATAAAACACACTTTTTTCATTAAAATTTAAATAATTTGAAATTTATAATTAATAATCATGACAAAAAACGAAACCGATTTACTCAAAAAAATTGACGAAAATCTGAAAAACATTCAGGAAAAAAATGCATTAACCCACTGCATTACAAATTCAGTCACAATTAATGACTGTGCAAATGCAGTTCTTGCAATAGGCGGATCTCCTTTCATGGCAGAGGATGCCGAGGAACTTGAAGAGGTTGTAACAATAGCGGATGTGCTTGTAATAAACATCGGAAAATTAAGCAAAGACCAAATTGAATCAATGAAAATAAGTTCAAAAACCGCTAACAAAACAAACACCCCAATCATTTTAGATCCTGTAGGAGTTGGAGTGACCGAACTTAGAAACAAAACAACAATGGACTTAATTAACAATTACGATATTGCCGCAATAAGAGGAAACATTACTGAAATAAAAGCAATTGCAAAATTATCCGGAGTACTCGATGAAAGCAACACCGCAAAAGGGGTTGACGTTAACGCTGATGACATAATCACTGAAGAAAACCTAAAAGCCAATGGAGACATCATTTGCGAACTTGCAAAAAAACTGGATACCGTAATCCTTGCAAGTGGCCCTATTGACATATTAAGTGATGGAACCACCACCATTGCAATCGACAACGGAGATGACATGATGCCAAAAATTACCGGAAGCGGATGTATGTTATCCTCAATCGTTGGAAGCTGCATTGGAGGATCAAATCCATTTGAGGGAAGCCTAGTTGCAATTCTTGCAATGAACATTGCAGGTGAAAAGGCAAGAGCAAAAGTTGAAGAAAGAAACGAGGGAACAGGTTCATTCAGAACATATCTTATCGACTATCTCTACAAAACAGATAGTGAAACATTAATGAACGAAGCAAACATCAAGATACTATGAAAAATCTAGACTTATCACTCTACCTCGTCACCGACAAAAGTGATGATGTGGAAAAATTCCTAAATACAATTGAAGAGGCAATCAAGGGCGGAGTCAGTGTTGTTCAAATCAGAGAAAAAACAAAGGACACACTTGACTTTTACAATTTGGCATTGAAAGTAAAGGAAATCACTACCAAATATGATGTTCCTCTAATTATCAATGACAGAGTTGATGTCGCACTGGCAATCGATGCCGATGGAGTTCATGTAGGCCAATCCGATATGCCATGTGACGTGACAAGAAAATTAGTCGGTCCAGATAAGATTGTCGGAATTTCAGCAGCCACAATTGATGAAGCAAAAAAAGCAGAAAAAGATGGTGCCGATTACATCGGAACTGGAGCAGTATTTCCAACTGCAACAAAAGATGATGCACCAAAAATTACAAAAAAGGATTTAAAAGAAATTGTGGACTCAATAAATATTCCAGTTGTAGCCATCGGAGGCATAAATCATGACAATGCCGGCGAACTAATTGACACTGGAATAGCAGGACTATCTGTAGTAAGTGCTATAATGAGCTCAGATAATCCTAAAAAATCATCAGAAGAGCTATTAAATATTTTTAATAGCTAATCTTTACTATTTTTTAAAGCTTCAACTGCAGCCAACTCTTTACTTGCAAGCATGCTGATACAAGCTCCACCACCACTACTTAAATGGCTCATTTGGTCTGCAAGTCCAAGACCAGCGGTAGCGGCTGCAATGTGTCCTCCACCAATAAGTGAGAATCCTTCGGATTTAGCAATTGCATTGATTAAGTCTTCTGTACCCATTGCAAATTTAGGGTCTTCAAACACTCCTGCAGGACCATTGGCAAATATGGCTTTAGCTTCCCTTATCTCATTAGCATAGTAATTGATTGTTTTAACGCCGATGTCGAATATTGATTCATTAGGGATTTCCCTAAAGTCAATGTCTACACGTTCCCCATCAATTTCACATGCAACATCGATTGGATATTTAACCTTGTCACCAAATCTGTCAATCAAATCCTTTGCCTTTTCAACCATGCTTTCATATCCATGGCTTGCAATGAAGTTTCTGTTTACCTCACCGATGTCTGCTCCGGATGCCCAAAGAACAATGTTTCCAACAATACCGGTAGTCAAAACTGAATCTGCAGTACCGTTGCTTAAAACATTCTCCATAACATCAATTGAATCATCAGGCTTCATTCCACCAAGCAGGAACACACATGGATGCTGCACATTATCCAATGCATCCTGAATTACAGTCAGTTCCTTTTCCATGACTCTGCCTGCAGCGGATGGAGTGTTTACTGTAAAACCTACAAGTGATGCCTGTGACCTGTGTGCCGCTGCAAAAGCGTCATTCACAAAATAATCAATTAATGGAGACAGTTCCCTTACAAGATGGGTCTTTGACTGTTCTAGAGGAGTTCTTGAGAGAGTTTCCTCTGAGAAAAATCTTGCATTCTCCAGTAAAAGAATCTCATGAGGCCTTAATGATTTGATTGCCTCTTTTGCTGAATTGGAAAATAATGAATCAACATATTTTACCCTTAAGTTCAAAATATCGGACAGGGCTTCTGCATGTTGAGATAATGTTGTAAAATCCTTTTTTCCAGGACGTGATTGATGTGCTAAAAGTACTACTTTTGCCCCTTTGTTGGATAATTCCTTAACGGTCTGGGCGTGTAATTTCAATCTGGTATCATCCAGAATAATTCCTGAGCCCGGATCAACTGGAGAGTTAATATCAATTCTCACCAGAACGGTCTTATCCTCTACATCAAAATCATCTATTGTATTAAATTCCTTTGCCATTTTCTCACTCTATAATTTACTTACCAAATCAAGTAAAGCATCTTTTGGACTTTCGGCCTTGATGATTCCTGAAGCCAGTAAGACTCCATCTGCGCCTAAATCCATTGCTGCTTTCATATCATCACCAGTTGTAATACCTGCACCACACAATACTTTAACATCCTTGTTGATGGCTTTTACTTCACGTACTGTATCTTCAACAACTTCAGGCTGTGCCTGGGATACTGGAATTCCTGTACCTATCAATTCAGGAGGTTCAACAGCCACTGCAGTTGGAGCGAGTGTGGCTATAGCCTTTGAAGTCTCGATGTTGTTTGTACATACACAGGATTCAATTTCATTGGCCTTGCACATTTTTACAACTTCATCAATGTCTGCCAATTTCATCCTCTGTTCTGAATGATTTATCAAAGATCCGCTGATTCCAGCATCAATCAATGTATTAATCAAATTAGAACCTGTATGTCCACCAGGAGTTATCGGATCAATGTGTTGAGCAAAAATAGGCAGTGAAGTTTCTTCACTGATTCTATAAATATCTGCTGCTTGAGGAGCAGCAACCATAGTAATTCCAGATTCACTAGCAGCACTTTCAAGGTCGTGTGCCAGTTCTAAAGCTTTCAAACCACTTGATTCCAAATAAGTTTTATAATTCAATATTACAATTGGAGTGTCCATAATTATCCCACAATTTCTTTTATGATAATATTATTTATTTAACATTATTAAATAAATTTTTGATTGGAAATTCTCTTTTTTGCCAAATCGACATATTCCTGTTTAATGTCATAGCATATGTAATTACGATTATTTTGAATGGCCGCAATTGCTGTTGTTCCGCTGCCGGCAAAAGGGTCCAAAATCACATCTCCCTCATAACTATATAATTTTATCAACCTGTGAGGCAGTTCAATCGGAAATGGTGCGGGATGACCGATCTTTTTGGCATTCACCGCAGGAAATGTCCAGACACTTCGGGTCCATTCAATAAACTCATCCCTCTCGATGCTGTCCCTTTTTGTTTGGTTCTTGTCCTTGGAATAGGAATCCTTTGAAAAGACCAGAATATATTCATGGTAATCCCTCAGCACAGGATTTGAAGCCGACATCCAGCTTCCCCATGCACATGAACCCCCTCCACTTGCGGACTTGTCCCAGATTATTTCTCCACGCATCAAAAATCCCAGATCCAACATTATTTCAATTATCATTGCATGAAGAGGAATATACGGTTTTCTGCCAATGTTTGCAACATTTATGCATGCCCTTCCACCGGTCACCAGCTTTTTGTGGACTTCACAAAAGACAATTGTGAGAAGCGAAAGATACTCGTCCAGGCTCAGGTCGCTGTCATATTCCTTTCCGACATTGTATGGAGGAGAGGTTATCATGAGATGAATGCTTTCATCAGGTATTTCATCCATGACCTCACTGGATTTGCAATAAAACCTGTTCAATTCACTTTCAGGAATTGTATTTTGCCGGTATTCAATATTTTTGGGCAATTCAAAATCCTTAAAAAGTTTTGAACTGTAGAATTTCTTAGAATTATGAGACTCCCGTACAACAGATCCAAATGATTTTGTTTGAGTTTTTCTTACCAAGTTATGACCCCTTTAAGAGATTTAGGAATTTCAATCCCTTGTTTTCATAAGTTTCTTCCCGGTTTGCTATTTCTATCAACTGTCCTAATCGTTTTGGATTTTCCATTCCTGAGAAAAAATTTAAATCTTGTTTAAATAATTGGTTCAATCTCATATTTAACTCATCAACATTGTCCATTCTGATAAATCCATTTTTCACACTTCTCTTTCTGGTGTTGCCGTGGTTTAAGGGAAAGGGATTCAGTGACCAGAAGCCCTGTATTATGCCTGCATTTTTGAGATAATCCGCCTTTTTGCAAAATCCGTTTGACAATGGTGCATTGCCCAAAATTATAAACGGAATTTTTGATGCCTTTACATTGGACACCCTTATGTCAATTCCCTTTCCGATTGCCTTCAGGATGGAATCGGATCTGGTGAAACTCGGACGGCCCTGATGGGTCCTGTAATCGCCGATTTCTTTTATCGTGCCTGTTGTCTCGTCATACTGCCAGTTCCACACAAGTGACATCTTCACTTCAAAGATGAGCTTTACCTCATCAGGCATCAGGACCTTTTTGTTTGCCGTTGCTATTACTATGTCTGCTGGTGATTTGTGGGTTATTCCGATTGCGGGTATCTGTGCCTGTTGCATTATACAATACTCGTCCTCAGGCAGGATGTTTGTCAACAGGTCACATACCCACTTTTCGGTGAAGTTTCCTATTAGTGTATTTCTTGATTGCAGAGTAGATTTTGTCCCGTTATAGCCCTTGGGCCAGTAAGTCACATACCTCCCATCATCTGTCCTGTAGAAGAGCTGCTGATGGGTAGCAAAATTTTTTGATTTATCGAAGAATAATTTTTCTTGATATTTACTCCATAATCTCATAACAATTAATATTAAATTTAAACATATAAATAGTTTTATTTGTAATAAAGTAAATTTTGTTCAATAAAATCAATATTGATTTGGACTTGTAAAAATTATATAGTATAAAATTAAAAATAAATATGATTTTATGTCATTCAATAAAAGCCAAATCGAAAAATTAGAAAAAAGTGGATACAGATTCGTTGGAAAACATGGTCATGCAGCAGTCAAAACCTGCCATTGGACACGTCAAAGCATATCTGACAAGGGAGTTTGTTACAAGGAAAAATTCTACGGCATTCAGTCACACAGATGCCTTCAGATGTCTCCTGCAGTTCCAAACTGTCAACAGGAATGTGAATTCTGCTGGAGAGACCTGACATACACCCAGACAACATGGGAAGATGAAGAATATGATGAGCCAAAGGTCATAGTTGACGAAGCAATCAAGGCTCAAAACCAACTGTTATGCGGCTTTTATGGTAATGACAAGGCAAACAAGAAAAAACTGGAAGAAATGACCCAACCCACCAATGCGGCAATCTCCCTTGCAGGAGAGCCTACACTTTATCCGAAAATTGATGAACTGATAGGGGAGTTCAACAGACGTGACTTTACAACCTTTGTCGTGAGCAACGGCCAATGTGTTGACCGCCTGCGCAACCTTGAAAACGATCCCTATCAACTATACCTTTCCTTGGATGCACCTTCAAAGAAAATATTCGAAAGTGTCTGCAGACCGAGAATAAATGATGCTTGGGACAATCTAAACGAATCACTTGAGACACTGTCCAGTTTTAACTCACGTACATGTATAAGAAATACCTGCGTTCGCGGAAAAAACATGGAAGACCCTGAAGGTTATGCAGAACTGATAAAAAAGGCAGACCCGGATTTCGTAGAAGTGAAAGCATACATGTTTGTCGGTTCCTCACGTAAAAGATTGACTCTGGACAATATGCCTTCATTTGACGAAGTCAAGGATTTCGCAAAAAGGATTGGTGATGCGTGCGGTAAAGAGTTAGTTAATGAATCTGAAGTGAGCAGAGTAGTTCTGCTTCAATAATTCAGATACACAATCTAACCTGTTAAATGAGTTTTTTGAACTGAAACTATTTTCCTTCAGCTTTGAGCTCTTCACAAAGTTCAACAGCCTTTTTAGCAGCTTTTTCCATTGATGTTTCGTATGGAATTCCAGCTTCATCCAAAAGCCTTTGACCTTCTTCTTCATTGGTACCTGTCAGCCTAATGACAATGTGCACTTTGCGTTGTGCCTGCTCCAAAGCTTTGATAACACCACGGGCAACATCATCTGCCTTGGTAATACCACCCAAAACATTCAGGAACACTACTTTGACAGGATCATAATTTAGAACTATATTTAAAGCCTGATTGATGATATGCTCTGAAGCTCCACCTCCAATATCCAGGAAAGTAGCCGGTTCTCCACCGTTGAGCTTAATCATGTCCATTGCAGTCAAGGTCAAACCTGCACCGTTACCGATAACAGCAATGTCCCCATCCAATTGGACAAAGTCCACAGCCTTTTTCTTATAGTGCATTCTTTCAACCAGTTCTTGATGTCTGTACAATGAATCATTTTCAACAACAAGCTTAGCGTCAGCAGCAATTAGTCCATCAGGAGTCAATACCAACGGGTTAATTTCAGCGGTATCAGCGTCATATTTATCAAATACCTGATACAGTTTCCAGATCATATCTCCCATAGGAGAAATCAGTTCGGAATCAACACCCATTTTACGGGCAACTTCACGTGCCTCATAAGGGAGGAATTCAAGTAAAGGGTTAGGATAATATTTAATAATCTTTTCAGGGTTTGTTTTTGCTAGGTTTTCAATTTCAACCCCACCTTCCTTACTTGCCAAAATAACCGGCCTTCTGGCACCCCTGTCAACGGATACAGTTACGAAAAATTCGTTTAAAATTTCAGCTTTTTCCTCAATCAAAAGGTGTTTTACCTTTTCACCTTTGATTTCCATACCCAATATTTCATCAGCTACTTTTAAAGCTTCACCAGGGTTATTGGCGAATTTAACACCACCAGCTTTACCTCTTCCACCGGTTAAAACTTGTGCTTTTATAACTACCGGAACATCCATTTCGGAACAGACTGACATTGCCTCCTCAGGAGAGTATGCAACGTGTCCTTCCAATATTGGAATTCCTTCTTGATTAAAAATTTGTTTAGCTACATTTTCAAAAAATCTCATTTTAACACCTTATTCAACCAAAGCGTACCCCGCTTCAAAAGCAGCGACATTCTTTTCTTCAGTTCCTTTAGGAACGCTTGCCTCAATAGCCTTTATAGCTGCCTCTTTGGATATCACTTCAGTAATTTTTGTAATTGCTCCAACCATAACTATATTAGCTACAATCTTGAGTCCGATTTCATCGGTTGCAGTTTTAGTTGCCGGAGCCTCATAAACTTTAATATTATGTTCTTCAATAAAATCACGGACATCTTCAACATCTGTTGTTCCAGGATCAACGATTAATGTTCCATTGTCCTTCAAATCCACAATATATTTGATTAATGCTTCATTTGACATTGCAACCAATATATCAGGATTTTGAACTTTAGGATAGTCAACTTCACTATCGCTTATTACAACTTCACATTTGGAAGCTCCTCCACGAGCTTCAGGACCATAGGATTGGGTTTGAACAGCTTCCTTATTGTCAAAGAGACTTGCAGACTTACCTAAAATAATTCCTGCGAGGATTACTCCCTGACCACCAAAACCACAGATTCTTACTTCAGTTCTCATATTATCCCTCTAAAACTCTGATTCATATGCAGAATTGATAACAGTCTTCTTGCCTGATTTTTCCACACTAATCTTATCAATATTTTCAGTGAATTCGTCTTTTGTGTAGTTTGCAAATTCGCCCACTACAATTTTACCTTCCAATTCTTTAGGCCTCATCCTTTCAGCTGCAGACTTGAATACAGTATTCGCCTTCATCACCGCTGCCATTGCGGTAGGTGTCTTGAGTTTGTTTTTACGTCCGAAGTATGTTGGACATTGGGTTGCAACTTCAATGAATGAGAAACCAGGATTTTTCAAACCGTCCTTAATGGACAATACCAGATTTTCAAGCTGTACTGTAGTCCATCTTGCGGAATAGGTTGCGCCTGCTGCTGCAACAAGTTCGGCCAGTTTGAATGGAGTGTCCTGATTACCGTATGGTGCAGTTGTTCCGAAACTGCCTTTAGGAGATGTTGGACTGATTTGACCACCAGTCATTCCATAAATGTTATTATTGATACATATGACAGTTAAGTTGATGTTTCTTCTTGCCGCATGAATCAGATGGTTTCCACCGATTGATGCTGCATCTCCATCACCTGTGAACACTACAACATCCAAATCCTTGTTTGCAGTCTTTAAACCGGTTGCAAAACTTAACGCTCTTCCGTGTGTAGTGTGCAGTGAGTCACATTTCAGGTAACCTGGTATCCTTGAAGAACATCCGATTCCGGAAACCATTGCAATATTGTCGAAATCCATTTCAGCCTTTTCCATTGCTGCTAAAAATGCATTGATGATTGCACCGTTTCCACAACCCGGACAGAAGATATGAGGTAATCTGTCTTCTCTTAAGTATGGAATAAACCTGTTTTGTTTATGTTCTGACATTTAGTTACCTCCTATTCTTGAAATTTCATCTAATATTTCATCAGGTGTTGGCAATAATCCTCCAATAACGCCCATAAGGTGAACGTTGGCATCCCTTCTAAGAACACGGTCAACCTCATAATACATTTGACCCAGGTTCATCTCGACAACAATTACATCGCTTGCATTTTTTGTTGCCTCTTTTAGCTGTTCATCAGGGAACGGCCATGGAGTGTCAATTTTGACATAACCAACTTTTTGATTGTTTGCTCTTGCTTTTCTTACAGCTTCAATTGCTGATCTTACAGGAGCACCATAGGAAACAATAATGATATCTGCATCTTCACAGTTTTCACTTTTGATTGAGCAGATTTTATCCTTGTTATTTAATACCTTGTCACAGATTCTTTGAATGAGTTTGTCATGGGTTTCAGGATTGTTGGTATCCGGATAACCTCTTTCATCGTGAGTAAGTCCTGTCACGTGAATATTGAATCCATCACCGAATGCAGGCATTGGTGTTGTTCCGTTTTCAATATTTTCAAACGGAAGGTAATCATCACTTTTTTCTGGTCTTTTACGAGGAACGATTTCAATATCGTCATCAACCACTATTTTTTCTCTCATGTGTCCAATTACCTCATCAGCCATTACAAATACAGGGCATCTGTATTCTTCTGCAAGGTTGAATGCCTTAATTGTGAAATCAAAGAATTCCTGAACGCTTGACGGAGACAATGCTATAGGTTCGTAGTCTCCGTGTGATCCCCAACGTGCCTGCATCATGTCTCCCTGTGCGGCCATGGTCGGTTGAGCGGTTGAAGGTGAACCTCTTTGAACATCAACGATAACAATTGGAGTTTCTGTCATGAAGGCATATCCAATATTTTCCTGCATCAATGATATGCCCGGTCCGGATGTTGCGGTCATGGATTTCGCTCCTCCCCATGAACCTCCGATAATGGCTCCTGCTGAAGCAATCTCATCTTCCATCTGAACAAATGAACCTCCAACTTTTGGTAAATCACGGGCTAAAGTTTCGGCAACTTCAGTAGATGGAGTAATTGGATAACCTGCAAAGAATCTGCATCCTGCAGTTATTGCCCCTTTAGCACATGCTTCATTTCCTTGAATAAAAAATTCTTCTGACATTTCTAACACCTACTTTTTCCCCTTTGCAAAATTAGGATTGAAATTCAAATCATTGTCATCGCTCATCCACCAGTTTTCAGGCAAATCCACAGTGATTGCCTGGTCCGGACATGCAACTTCACAAGTGCCGCACTTAGTACATCTGTCTTCAAACTTGACATACGGCAATTGGACCCCTTTCTTGTTTACATCAGGAGATATCGCATATACGTTTTTGTAGCACATGAATAAGCAAAGATGACATCCTTTACATAGTTCTTCGTCAATAATAATCAATTTAAAATCTCCTTAAATTCTTGATAACTTAATCTAGAATGTATTATATTTATGTTAATAAACATTTAAATATCTTATCTAAATTAGAAAATTTTTTAAAATTTGAAGAAAAATTATAATTATGAAAAATTTAACTACACCAATTATCGATGAAGATTTAGTTGACTTGAAGGTTGGTGATGAGATAACAGTTTCGGGAACAATCTATACCGGACGTGATGCCGCCCTGCCACAGCTTGTAGAACTGATTGAAAAGGGCGAGGTTCCGTTTGACCTGAATGGTGCAGCCATAATGCATACCGCATTCAGTGATGCGGGAATTGCACCGACAACCAGCAGTAAAGTGGAAATAGAATCAACAATACCTGCCTTAAGCGAAAGCGGTGTTAAAATACATATAGGAAAGGGAATGTTGAGCGACAAGACACTTGAAAGTCTTGATGAGAACAAATCCCTCTTTGTCATAACCCCTCCGGTAGCCGCACTTCTCACAAGCAAGGTTCTTCAAAAGAAATGTGTGCTTTTCGAATGGGAAGGAATGGAGGCCATGTATGAACTTAAGGTCGACAAGATTCCCGGCATCGTTGCCATAAAAGATGGAAAAAGAATCTAATCTGTCTTGACATCCCGAATATACTTGGCGGGAACGCCGGCAACAATTGTGTTTTCGGCCACATCCTTTGTAACGACCGCACCTGCACCTACAATAGCCCCGTCACCAATTGTAACGCCTGGAGTGATTGTGACGCTTGATCCAATCCACACGCCATTTCCTATTTTAACAGGTGAAGGAACCAGATTGCCCCTTTTGGCAGGATTTTCTTCATGGTTGAGTGTAGCTATAACCACATTATGTCCGATTAGAACATCATCACCTATATAGATTCCTCCCTGGTCCTGGAATCTGCATCCTGAATTGATGAAAACGTTTTTTCCCAGATGAATGTTTTTTCCAAAGTCGGTGGTGAATGGCGGGAAAAGTCTGAAGTCATCGCTTACCTCTGAACCAATCAGCCTTGAAAACAGTTGCCTGATTTCATCAAAATCATGATAGGCGTAGTTAATTTCACAGGTTATCTTTTGTGCCTCTTGAGAATAATAGTTACATGCTTCAGCAGCATCCATATCCATTTCCAATGTTTTAGCGTCATTGAAAATTTCTAAAAGTTTATCCAATTCTAACATGAATTAGACTATGTAAAAAATACTATATTAAAATTATTGTAAAAAAAAGTAAGGGATGAGTTATTGAAATAACTCAAAATGTTTATCTATTCTTCGTCTTCTTCGTCGTCGGATTCTTCTCTTTTTTCGAATTCATCTACGAAGTTAACTTTGGTAATTTCTTCGATGTTGTCCCAGATATCTTTAGCGATTCTGAATCTAGCAAAAGTGATGTCCATGTAGGATTGTTGATCGAATTTTGCCATTTCATCTAATTTGATGTTTGCAACACCGTCGACGATGTCGATTTCGGTTTTATCAATGTCAACATTAGGGTTGGAGTAGTGTAACTCAATCATACTTTTGATTTTTTCTTCTTCATCTTCGATGATTTCAGTTACTTCAACATCGTAAACTAAGTCTTTTCCTGCTAATTCGTGGTTGAAGTCAACTTTTACTCTTCCACCGTTGACGGTTAAGATTTTACCGGTTGCACCTTCGGATTGGATTCTCATACCTTTAACCGGAGTCATACCTTGTTTTTTGAATTCTCTCATAGGTACTAATTGGATTAATGATGGGTCTCTAGGACCGAATGCGTTTTCAGCATCCACTTCGATGGTTTTTTTGTCACCTTGATCTAATCCAATGATTGCTTCTTCAATAGCAGGTAATAAGTGGTTTCCACCTACAACAATAGGGATTGCTTTGTAAGTTTTGTTTTCATCGAAAATTCCAGCTTCTTGTGCAATTTCATCATAAGTAGTATCAAATACGTCTTCAGTTTCTTTTATTTTACCAGTAAAGTTTACTCTTACAAAATCTCCGTTATTTACAGCCATAATATTAGCTCCTTTATAATTTTGATTAAATAATTTGTTAATAAATATAACATTAATAATTTTAGTAACCATTACTTATTAAAGTTTTGTTTATAAGACAATATCGAAGTGAACTTGAAGATTTAGAAAAAATTAATTACCAAATGCTCTCGGTAAAAAAACTAATATATATAATAAACATATTACCATTCATGAAAAGAAGAGGGTCAGTCAATTTGCCACTGCACGGAGGCCATCCTCCAAGCTGGTTATTTTCAAGAATGGTTAAGTTATCCGGAGCATTGGCCTCAGTAATCATTGAGGAGTATAGCCTAGAGGAATTCTTGAATCGTATTTCAAATCCTTACTGGTTTCAGGCATTTTCATGTGTTTTGGGTTTTGACTGGCACTCTTCAGGAACAACCACAACCACATTAGGTGCCCTTAAGGCATCACTTACTCCCGAAGAGCATGGAATCTATCTCACCGGAGGAAAAGGAGCAAAATCCAGAAAAACACCAAAGGGAATCGAACATGCAGGAGAGGTTTTCAATCTTCGAACAAAAACCGTGGAAAAACTTGTTGAGACAAGCAAACTGTCCGCCAAAATCGACAATTCCTGTATTCAGGACGGATACACACTATATCAGCACAATTTCTTTGTAACCGAAAAGGGAGACTGGGCAGTAGTCCAGCAGGGCCTCAACACCCAAAACAAGTATGCCCGACGTTACCACTGGTTGGGCAGCGAAGTTGACCAATTACTAAATGACCCTCACAGCGGAATATCCTGTGACATGAAAACTCCCAATACATTGAACATGTCCTCCAAGGACAGTGAGAATGCTCAAAAAATTAGTGTTGATTTGATTAACGACAATCCAAACCATTTAAGACAATACTTTAAAAGAAAGGACAACCAATTGCTTTTGGAGGATTTTACACTGCCCCCACATCATCCGGTCCTTGACATGGACATTTCGGACAAGGAATTTGAAGTCCTGACACGTGCCTGGGAAATCCAGCCCGAAAACTATGAGGAACTGATTTTATTAAAGGGAATAGGTCCCAAAAAAATAAGGGCACTTGCGTTGATTTCCGATTTGGTCTATGGTGAGCCTGCAAGCTGGAAAGACCCGGTCAAGTACAGCTTCACCCACGGAGGAAAGGACGGTTTTCCATATCCAGTCGATCAGGAAGTCTATGACCATTCAATTGAAACCATGCGTGATGCAATAGAGCAGGCACGCCTAAAAAAAGATGAAAAACTGAAAGCAATTAAGAGATTGGATGATTTCATCTCTTAACGGTTTTCGTTGTGAACATTAACGTTTTTACCATGTGCAGTAGGTATTACTTCAAGTACTGGATTTTCAAACTCCAAATCGAATTCCTTACCATCCATCAGAAGGTGCTGGAACACTGCAAGGGAAGAAACCTCTGAGTGTGGCTGTGTTGTGACTGAGACATTCCAGTCAGCTGCCTTATAAACCTTTCCCGGAACCTTTGAACCTCCGACAATTATCAGAATGTCAGATCCGTCTTCACGGATTTCCGGTGCGACCTCATGCGCCTGTGAACCGTACATGGTCAAATGGACAACTTTTCCACCATTGTCTTTCCAGTTGTTGATGACACCCATATATCCTTCGGCATATTCAACTTCAAAATTTCCTCCGAATCTTGAAGCAGTATCCCTTACATTTTCCATCAATCGATTGTCACGCTCTCCGGCAAGGTATATCTTGCTTGCACCGAATGCACGGGCAGTCAAACATACATGGGTTGTTATACGAGTATCTCTCTTCAGTCTGTGGTCTAATCTTAAAACATTAACATTCATATTATCAGTTTAATTATTACTAACTGAAAATATATAAATTTGATGAGAACAACCACTAAAAAAAAATTATATTAGGGAGGTGATTCCTTTGTTGCATTGTTTCAATTGATTTAATATGGGATGAAGGTTTGAATACATGTGGTAATTCTCATCACTACTAGTTTCAACTCCTTAGTATATAAACTAATGCTTTATTAGACTGCAATATTGATTTGAAGTTGTTAAAATTACTTATAAGAAAAACAAAGCAACTGTCATGAAAAGCAATGACAATAAACGTCCTACCTCATTGCTCATTCCCAAAACATCCCCATTGGCAAGGACAAAATTCCTTTTTGCAATGGTTGCTATGATGATTCCGGATACCATTGCACCTATTACGCCACAAACGCCTGCAAGTCCTCCAAGAATATATGCAATGATTGCTATGATTGCAGTAGATGCAATATAATTTGACGGACGAGTTTCATTTATAAAATAGCTACCTATTCCAGGTGTCAATGGATTTGACAACAATGCGGTTGTTAGAAGAGATGTTTTTGCAGTCATTTCACAAATCACAATTCCCATGATAAAATGATAGTCAAGAATGTTGTAGATTCCGGCAATTGTAAGGCTTGCAACAATAAACAGTGTTGCCATTCCTCCCGCACCTACAGAAGAGTCCTTCATGACACGGATTTTCTTTTCAGGTTCACCATGCACCATCACACCGTCTGCCATATCCATAACACCGTCAAGGTGATTGTAACCGGTCAGTATCATCAGGAACGCATAGACAATCGCTGCGGTGAAAAATGAATTCAGATGCAGAATTTCCAATGAAACATATCCGCATATTGCCGCCAATATCCCCACAAACAAATGCAGAAACGGCCAGCACCAAGTCAATTTGGTCATGTACTCAATTGAGGTGAAAACATTGATCGGCAGTATTGTAGAGAATGTCAAAAGCCCCAAAAGTGATTTAATCGGTGAAAATTCCTCATCTTCAAAGTAACTGTCATCTTCCATAAATATTCCTCAAAATATAATATAATCAAATATATTATAGTCCCTAATATTAATTTATTATGATTCAAATATTTTTGAAACGCATCCTGCAATCAGGCCAGCAAATGCGTCATCAATTATTTGAGGCAAACCCCAAATTATTCCAGGTTTTGCTTCAATATATCTCCTGTAATTCAAAACCGCCTTTGTTCCGGCAATCTGATTGGCAATGGCAAAGCCTAACACCTCATCGGAATAGACATAATCTGAAGTATCAAATTCACGAATCCTGTTGGCTCTGAAATCCTCTTCCAGCCTCATTGCTGAAGCCAAAAGCATGACCACATTAATGTCGGATAGTGATTTGAGAATCTGTGATTCCATCCTGTCGGTCAACTCGGGAGTTATATCATCATCACTGACAAGCTCCATTCCCGCCTCGACTAGATCTCCTATCAGTATTCCCTGCGAAACGAGATAATCCAGAATGCCGAAGGTCAGGCCAAGCTTTTCAAATGCATCCTCAATGCTTATCTCGACAGCATCAGCAATCCTCATTTTCAGTTCATCAAAATCAATATCATCATACTCGGCATTGTTTATGTCCAGCTCACCGTCGCCTTCAGGAATGTTTGAAAGAACGGCAAGAAAATCATCAGTGTTTAAGATATTTTGAATATGCAGGGGCAGTGCCATATCCGCCAATACCTTGGCCTTTGTGGCGGTTACTGTCCTGAATATCTTAAGAAGAATTTTCGGAGACAGCACCTTATCAATGTAGATAACATTGCTCAGATTGATTCTGGCGTCCGCAAATCCCTTTGGAGAGTTTGCAACCTTCAAGTCATCTGTGAAGTTTTCAAGTGCAATATCATTTTCCATGAATGTGAAAATGGACAAGTCATCATATGTATTATAAAAATAGTTTAAAGATTCGGTTGCCTGCGCTATATATGAACCTTCTGACTGGTTGAATGTTTCGGCACGCTTGGCTGTGGCCTTGAATTCATTTTTTGATTTTACTATATTAACATTTTCAATAATGTCGATTCCGTCACTGACGGTAAAGTCGCTGAATGCCAAAAAGTGATTTGGATTATTGATGCAAAGTCCGTAATCCTTTTCTGTGATATTGATTTTCATGTGCTAATATATATTAATTATTTAATTTAAAATTATATTATAATCTAAAAAAGGACTTATCTATTATGACAATAATTATTGACCCACAATCCAGTGGAATTGCAGGAAATATGTTAATTGGCGCTTTTGTTGATTTGGGTGCTGATGAAAACAGAATCAAGGAAATAATGGAAAAATCAGCATACGAATTCGGCAAAGTGAATGTTGAGTTTAAAAAAGTTTCAAAGCATGGCATCCAGTCCACATTCTGCCATGTGGAAATGCTGGAACACAATCATTCAATTAATTTTAAGGATTTCATATCAAAAATCGAGAATCTGGATATCGAAAGTGATGTTAAAGAAACTTCAATAAAAATATTCGAAAGAATTGCCAAAGCCGAATCCAAAGTCCACGGCAAAAGTCTGGATGAAGTTCACTTTCATGAAGTCGGAGCAAGCGATGCAGTGGCTGACGTGATAGGTTCTGTTTATGCTTACTACAGTTTAGGCTATGACAGTCAAAAAGTCATTGGCCTTCCAATAGCTGTCGGCGGAGGAAGAGTCAAAACAGCCCATGGCACAATACCGGTTCCTGCCCCTGCAGTGGTTGAGATATTGAATGATGCAAACATTGTCGGAGGTCCTGTTGACAGTGAACTTGCAACCCCTACCGGCGCTGCAATATACATGGAATTGTGCGATGAGATTTCCCAATTCATCCCCCTCACAAAGGCTAAAAATGTGGGTTATGGTGCAGGAAGAAAGGATTTTGACCACCCTAATGTTTTAAGAATAATTGAAAGTGATGACATCGCCGAAAACGATAGTGTTGACGTTATCGAAACCAACATCGATCACCTAACCGGTGAAGAGATAGGATATCTCTTTGATGTTCTTTTAGAATCCGGCGCAAGCGATGTTTCAATTACTCCAATCATCATGAAGAAAAACCGTCAGGGAAGTCTTTTGAAGGTTATTTCCAAAAAAGATAAAAGAGAAGTAATTTTAGACACCATATTTAAAGAGACTGGAAGTCTGGGAATTAGAATTGCTCCTCATATCCATAGGGGAATAACCAAACGTGAGTTTGTCAAAAAGACCTTTGAAATTGACGGCAAGGACTATGAAGTAACATTTAAGGTTGCCTACATCAACGACACTGTCATCTCAAAAAGACCCGAATATGAAGACTTAAAAAGAATTGCACGTGACACAGGTTTGGCCTTAAGGGACGTTAAAGAGTTGGTTGGATGAAAAAAGCAATTTCAGTAATGTCAGGAGGCCTTGACTGCACCGTTGCAACCGCAGTCTACAGTAAAGATTATGAGATTCATGCGATTACCTTTGATTATGGTCAAAAGGCAGCCACACAGGAAATCAGGGCTTCAAAAGAGATTTGTGAAAGGATGGGATGGAGTCATGAAGTAATTGAATTGGATTGGCTTTCAAGAATAAGCAATTCAAGCCTCAATACAGATGATGACATTCCCAAAGTCGATGAAAATGATTTGGACGACTTGGATAAAAGTAGCGAAACCGCAAGCAATGTTTGGGTTCCTGCAAGAAATACCGTTTTTACATCAATTGCCCTTTCATATGCCGAAAGCATTGGTGCTGAAATAATCATTGTTGGTTGGAACGGTGAGGAAGGAGCTACATTTCCAGACAATTCAAAAGAGTATCTTGATGAATTCAATAATCTGATAAGTGTAGGTTCACCTGAAAAAATAAGGATTGAAGCACCTGCCATCGAACTTGACAAGGAGGAAATCGTCAAGCTTGGCCTCGATGTAGGCGCTCCAATGGAATTAAGCTATTCCTGCTATAAGGGAGAGGAAATCCCATGTGGCGTTTGTGAAAGTTGCATGAGACGCAAACGTGCATTTAAAAAAATGGGACTTGAATATGACTAGTCATATTTTTCCAGTCGTTTTTTCCAATTAACCTTATCCATGTCCACATCCGCTCTTAAGCAACATGAAACATCTGAAAGTGCACCATAAACGTCATCAATGCCTTCCCTTGTTTTCTTATAATTCGCTATACGAGACCTTTTGATTCCAATTTGACTGGCTTCAGCGTAGGAATCGATATCCGCTCCAATATAAATAAATTCCCAATCATGATTGTTAATCAGATTGCTGATTTGCTGTTTTGAATATTCCCTTGAAGAGTTTTCCATCCCATCAGTCATTATAACGAACATTACTTTGTTGTCTATTTCTTTATCCAAGGTGTTGATTGTTTTTCCTATAGCATCCAAAAGTGCTGTGCATCCCCTTACCCAATATTCGTTACGTGTTAGTTTTGCCACATCATTAATGTCCCTTCTGGTGTATAATACTTCGTAATGGTCATCGAAAAGAACTGTAGTTACGCGAGTGTTTGGATTGTTTTCCCTTTCCCTTTCGATAAATGAGTTGAATCCTCCGATTGTATCATCTTCTGAACCACTTATAGATCCGCTTCTGTCCATTACAAATACCAAATCCAAGTTTTCATTTTGAGGTGCTTTGTTCATACTATCACTCCTGTTTATTATATGTTGTTAAGTTGTGTTTAACTTACACACAATATATTAACAAGAAGAAGTATATAAAGTTTTTGGTGATGAAAAAAAACAGCAAAAAAATAGTTAATCAATTTTATCAAGGTATTCCAAGCCATCCTCTGTTAACCTGTAGAGACGACCTTTTCTTATTTTAGGATTAAGACATTCAACAAGGTCTTTATCCTTCAATTGCCTCAATACAGTGGAAATATGATTCTGCAAAATGCCACTGTCATGAGCAATCTCTTTTGGCATCTTAACATCGTTTCCAATTGCCTTGAATGCACGTTTCCTGTAAGTTGACCTGTTGATGAATTTAATCATTTTTTCCTCTTCAGTTAATTCCTCTACTTCCTCTTCAACGATTTCTTCATCCTTAACTTCCTTTTCATCCATAATATCACTTTAAAGTTTATTTCCACAGTTTATGCAAAATGCATCTCCAGGATTAACAGAAGTGCCGCATTTACTGCATTTTAACTCAACATCAAATTTTGCCCCACAGTTGGTGCAGAACTTATCGTCAACTCCCGCCTTGGCACCGCAGTTCTGACAGAACCTGACATCACCGGCGACAAGATGTGAATCCATAAACTCATCTTTAGGCTTAGGAGTTTCACCCAGAACAGGTCCTGAATAAAAATCGGCCCCGTTATCGATTTCATGAACAAGCTCATTCATTGCAGCTATCCTTTTTGAATCAGCAGGATGCGTAGAAAAAAAGTCGTGCTCATTAGAATTCTGATTGGCCATTGACTGCCAAAATGAAGGAATGTGTGAAATATCATATCCTGCCCAATGGATTATAAGCATGCCTAAACGGTCAGCTTCAAGTTCCTGGTCTCTTCCCCACGGATTCATCAGTAAAAACTGGGAGCCCACAGTTGCAACATTGGTGGCCGCCCTTGTCAGACTTCCAAGACCTCCCAAACCGACCAGATCCATAGCGATACTACCAATCCACGCTGCAGAGGTTAATGCATTTTGAGCATTCTGGGCGCTAATTCTAGTTCTTGAATGATCCAGAAGAGCATGCGCCATTTCATGGCCCAATATAAATGCAACCTTCTCCTCAGTGTTTGCAAGTGATAGAATACCTGAAAACATGACGATTTTACCACCAGGCATGCAGAATGCGTTTACAGTATTATCTGCAACCAAATGAAAATCCCAATCGTAATAATCCTCCACATAATCCAATCTCCCAATTTTAGAGAGATACTCCTCAACAGCATGAATCAATCTTACCGCAACGTTTCTGACGATTTGACCATCCTGAGTATTATCCAAAAGCTGGGACTGATTAATCATTCCATAATATTCGTTATATGAATCTTGAAGGAACTTATCATCATTTACCATGTCAAAATGTGATTTTCCTGTAAAAGGATTTATGCTGCTTCTATCATCCTTTGCCATAATATTGTTTATTAATAGATTGTGTATAAATACCTTTTCAATTAATTTAAAGACATTATAAATATATTTTTTAAAAAATTCAGTAAAAATGAGTAAATTTCAATAATATTTATATATACATAATTCTCAAAGATATCTAATGAGAACAATTTTATTGTATCTTATAGTTTAGAAATTTAATTCTATACAAATTATCAAAATTAATGCGTGGGAATTAAAATGAATAGAACAAAAAAATTAATAATAGCTATTCTTTTAGTTGTTCTTGTAGGACTATTAGCTTCAATTTACGGAGCATTAAATTCCGGTCCTGATTTAACACAAGAAAACAAGGATATTCTTATATTGGCTGCAGATAAATACGAACAGTCAAACGGTGGAGTGGACATGGCTTTCATGATCCATTTGGAAAACGGAAGTTTCAAAAATTACACTCCAATTTATCCAGGTGACATGACACACCCAACACAGCCCGCATCAAGTGCCCTTGGTGGGGGAAAGATGTTCATGCACGACAGTCTCTATGACGGCATTGATGACGGTATGCAATATGCAAAAGAGATTGTTGAAGCAAACACCAATTTCACACCTGATGCAGTTGTTTTAGTATATGATGAAGCGGTTGACAATGTTATCAACTCGGTGCGTCCACTAAAGGTTGATGGAGTGGAAACTAACTTAAGTGCAACAGACATTATCCGTGAAAACGACGCATATAACGGTTATGCAGGTAACGAGGGAGTTACCGGAACCATGTCAAGAGGAGATGCAGTAATGGTGCTTGTAAAAGCGCTTGCACAAGCGGCTGCAAATCCGGATAAAAAAGCCACAATGATGAAGGCCGCTTTAGATGAATATTCCAAAGGTAATATCGTAATGAAACCTGAAGGTTCATTTACTAAATTAATGGCTACAAAAGGAATAGAAAGTATCGGATCGTAAACAAATCTTTAAAGGATTATTTTTAATTCTTTAAAGTACTTTTTTATTTTTATAATTTTTAATATTACATCCCTTTCAGACAATTAATTATATTAAATTGTCATGAAAGAAAATTGATTTTTACATTAAAAAACTGATTTTAAATACTTTTGTAATCAAAATAATGGACGAAGTTTTATATTTCGAATTAAATCAATACTTATATATAGATTTAAATACTTTTCAATCAATAGATTTAGACAGGTGATATAAATGCACAAGATTTGTCCAAGGTGCGGGTCTAAAAAGGTTAAATGGATTATTCCCCAAAACTGGTCCAAATGGGTTTGTTATGACTGCGATTATACAGGCCCAATCATAGAGGGAAACGATGATTTGGCGGAAGAAATTCATGAAAACTATCTAAAATCACAAAATGAGAATGAATAATATATATCTGGAGTAGTTAGACTACTCCATGAGCTAATTTTTTAATTTTATTTCTAAGCAGCAGCCAGACTATTCCGGAACCCGCCAGCAATATGATAAAGACCCACATAAATGATGCCAAACCATTAATAGGAATGAAATTCAAAAGCATTGTCTGCTCATTAATTGTTTCTGGAAATGCACTTGCGAATAATCCTGCAAAAATTTCAGAAATTGCAGTTGCGGTAAACATTACACCCATCATCAGAGTGGTGTATTTTTTTGGAGCCAATTTTGAAATGAAACTTAATGCAATAGGCATCACCAACAATTCTCCAACAACCAGGAATATGGAAAACAATAGAATCCATACCATATGTATTTTAACCGCTCCTCCAGAGACATATAGGGACATCAACAGCATTACAAATGCCAATGATGTGATGATTAAACCATATCCGAACTTAGAAATTGAAGAAGGTTCCATATTTCTATCTGAAAGCATTGAAATGAATCTTATAAGAATCGGACCAATGAATAACTATTAGAGAATGAAGAGTGTAAAGGGATATTAATACACTGCAAGTTATTGCAAAAAATCGTAGATTATACTAGATAATTCAAAAAAATTTAATTACTGTGATTAAAAAATTATTATTCATGAACATCAAAGCACCCATAATTATGGAGTTAATTTTCATCGCGATTTCTGTTTTGATATA
>NZ_CADAJR010000028.1 GCF_902788255.1 uncultured Methanobrevibacter sp. | reverse complement strand
TTCTTTAACTACAATACCATATTTAAAGCCAATATTTTTAAAAATAACCCTAAATGAATCAAAAATATCCTCATTAATAACCTTTCTACGATATTTAATTACCAATACCAAGTGATAGGTTAATATGTATACTGAATGTTGATTCCTATTCAAATTACTGCTAATAATAATTATTATAAGAAAATAACTCTTTAAAAATTAATAAAAAAAATAGTATACCCAACTTGCAATTCATCCACAACTTTACAGAAGTTGTGGTATTTTTGCATCATTAAGATAAAAAATTTTACAAAAATGAATGATTAGATATCAATGACAGTTTCCAAATGCTCTCTGGAAATCTTTAATATATATAAGAAAGAAAAAAATTATTGATTAAAATGGAAAATTTAAGAAATGATATCAAAACAATAATTAACAGTGCCTATCCTTACATTAAAGAATTCAATCCTGCGCAAAAAGCCGTGATTGAATCTGGATATATTGAAGACAAATCAAACTACATTATATGCATTCCAACAGCAAGTGGTAAAACAGTATTGGGAATATTGCCTGCCCTAAAGACCATACTTGATGGCGGAAAAGCGGTTTACGCCGCACCATTGCTTTCAATACAAAATGAAAAGGTAAAGGAATTCAAGGCATTTGAGGAGCATGGAATAAATGTTGGAAAACATCCCTCCACTGCGGACTTATCTGTTATGGTTTTTGAATCATTTGACGCACTTACAAGATTTTCCTGGAACACCCTAAGGGATGTGGACACCTTAATTATTGACGAATTCCATATGATTGGAGAGTTCAGCCGTGGCCCGACACTTGAGGCTGCAATCACCAGAGCAAAAATAATCAATCCTTCAATGAGAATAATAGCACTTTCCGCAACACTGAAAAACATTGAAGAAATCGAAGGATGGCTTGAGGGAACATGCATTGAACACGATTACCGTCCGGTACCATTGCACAAGGAAGTTCTGGATGCCGAGATGTTCAACACCAAAAACAAGAATGACGTAATCGTGAAAGTATTGGAAAAATCAATCAAGGACGATTCCCAGGCATTGGCATTCGTTTCAACAAGACGATTTACAGAAAGTCTTGCAACATACGTCGCCAAAAAAATCGACAAGAAACTCAACGTCAAACAGAGGGAGAAATTCAAGGAAGTCTCAGAAATGATACTTGAAGTTCCAAAAAAGAAGGGATCCCTTCCAACAACCACCTGTCAAAAGCTGGCCGAAAGCCTGGAACATGGAATAGCATTTCACCATGCGGGACTTTTCAACGAACAGAAGGAAATCATCGAGGACGAATTCAGAAATGGAAACATATTAATGATTACAGCAACCCCTAGTCTCATGTATGGAGTGAACCTGCCATCAAAAACCGTGGTGATTAGGGACACAACCCGATGGACACAAAACGGACCTCAGCCTATTCCTGTTTTTGACTATGAGCAGATGTCCGGAAGAGCGGGAAGACCACAATACGATGATGTGGGATATTCATACCTCATTGCAAAGACCATGGACGAGGCATTCAACCTTGAGGCATACTATGTTGAAGGTGAAATCGAACAGACAAACTCAAAACTGGTCGACAACAAGGATGCAATCTTCAAACAAATCATTGCCCAAATCGCATCATCACTTTCCAAAAATCTTGATGAACTGACAGAATTCTTTTCAAAAACATTGTACGGATATCAGATGAGCAACAATCCTTCAATGGCACTCTTTGCCCAGGACAGCATAAAATTCGAGCTTGAAAGCGCAATAGAATTCCTGCTTCAAAACAGAATCATAAGGGCAACACCGGAAGGATTGAAAACAACCGATTTCGGAAACCTGATTGCAAGGTCAAACTATTCCGTTGAAACCGCAGTTAAAATCAAGGAATACATTTCAAATATCGATTCAATCAATGTCTCCGAATTCATCTACGCACTGTGCGAGACCCCTGACGTGCCTTTAATCTCATTTAAAGGAAGAAAATCAAAAGATCCAGTCAGGGACAAGTTGTCCGAAGAGGGTCTTTTTGCTGTTGATATCGGCAATGTCGAGGCCACTGCAGTTTCACTCATGGAGTGGGTTGATGAGAGAAACGAGTATGAAATCGAAAACAAGTATAACGTTTATTCAGCCTCAACCAGAAGATCAGCTTACGAGGCATCACGCCTTGTTAAATTTGCAAAGGACACTTCCGAAGTACTGGGCAACTATTCAAATCTTAAGGACTTTGACTTTTTATCCGCAAGATTGTACTACGGCGTAAAAGAAGACATCATTCCATTGGTGGTTGGCGTTAAAAGACTTGGAAGAAAAAGAGCCAGAAATCTTGTAAAAATATTTGGAAATGATTTGAGTGGTGTTTCAGAAAACGAGTTACAAAAAGTAGAAGGTATTGGTCCAAAATTAGCTGAAAAAATAAGATTATTCTCAGAAAATTAAAAAGGTGGGATTTAACCTCCACCTTCAGCAACACTGGAATCCATTTGCATGTCTTCCAATGCGGATGCTTTTTCCTTCATTGCTTCGATGTCAATTTTATCATCATCCCTTTCATCATAGAAAGAGGATTTTTTAATGTCCTTTTCATCAAGCAGTTCAACTAGATTAGAACGATACCATAAATTGGTTTTTTCAAGTTTTACCCATCCGCTGCCATCCTGTGTTTTTACATCAACAACCTTGCCGATTGTTCCTGTACCAACATATCTGGCATAAGAATCAAGAGCAATTTCTAATCCTCTTGCATCAAAAACCATTTTACTACCTGTTTATTCTTCAACTTCAATTTCAACAGTTTCAGCTTCTTCTTTAACTTCTTCTTCGGTTTCTTGAGTAATTTCAGTGTTTAAAATTACATATGCACCGATGGTTGCAATATCCTCGAAAGAGATTTCAAGTTCGTCTTTAGAGAAGATATTTTTTTGTAAAGTTAAAGTGATTGTTTCAATTTTACCGGTTTCTTTGTCAAAATCGACATTTTCAACTTTACCGACTACATTTGCATTTTTATCTAAAACAGTAGATCCTATGAATTCTTTAATTTTCATAATTATCACCTTTTTATTATAATATAATTTATAAATCACTAAATATTTAAATGAAACCCCTATATATAATTAACTATTGAATCATGAGGATAGAAAATGGAAAAAGCATGCAGAATTATTATTGATGACATCCTTGATGGAAAGATTACCGCCCGAAAACAACTTGAAGTTAAAAAAAGACAATTGTGCCGTGACCTAAAGCTTTCAAAGTTCATGAGCAATGCGGACATATTGGAATATGCAAAACCTGAAGAAAAGGAAATCGTTTCTGCAATCGTTAAAAAAAAGCCTACCAGAACAATATCAGGGGTTGCGGTTGTTGCGGTAATGTGCCATCCGCATAAATGCCCTCATGGAAGGTGCTTTTATTGTCCCGAAAGTGATATCGCACCTCCAAGCTATACCGGAGAGGAGCCTGCCGCACTCAGGGGCAGAATGTATGACTACCACCCTTATGTCCAATGTTTTAACCGTCTAAAGCAGCTTAAAAAAATTGGCCATCCGATTGACAAGGTGGAGCTGATTATAATGGGAGGGACATTTCCTTCAAGAGATCTGGACTATCAGGAATGGTTCGTTTCACAATGTCTAAAGGCAATGTGCGACATCGGTTTGATAATGGAAAACAAACCGACAAACTATGAGTATAATCTTGATTATGATGAGATAAGGTCATTTGAAAGTGGAGTCTTAAAGACCTATGCTCCAAATGATTATGTCCTGATTGACGATGTTCAGAAGGTCAATGAAAACTCAAAGGTCAGATGTGTCGGAATGACATTTGAGACAAGACCGGATTACTGCAAAAAGGAGCACATCAACAGAATGCTTGATTTTGGAGTCACAAGAGTGGAACTTGGAGTTCAGACACTGTCAGATGATTTATATGTTAAAATCAAACGTGGACACACAATTGCAGATGTCATTGAGGCAAATCAGCTTTTAAGAGACTCCGCAATCAAAGTGGCAATGCACATGATGCCAGGGTTATTTTCAAACCAAAAGCAGGATTTGAAAATGTTCAAGCAGCTTTTCAGCGACGATAATTTCAAGCCAGACATGCTAAAAATCTATCCGTGTCTGGTGACTAAGGGAAGCGAACTGTATGATTTGTGGCAAAAGGGAGAGTATGAGCCCTATACTGATGAGGAAGCTGTCGAATTGATTACAAAGGTTAAGGCAATCCTTCCGAAATGGGTCAGAACAATGAGAATCCAAAGGGATATCCCGTCAACGCTCATCGAAGCTGGAGTTTTAAAGTCAAATCTTGGAGAAATCGTTTATAATAATCTGGAAAAGCATGATATCAACTGCAAATGCATCAGATGCCGTGAAATAGGTCACAAGAAAACATCACAGGAATATACACTTGATGATTTTGAACTGTTCAGCGAAAATTACACAGCCTGCGAGGGTCAGGAATACTTCCTTTCAATTGAGGATTTCAATGAGGAAAGCCTTGCGGGATTTTTAAGGCTGCGCCTTCCCTCAAAAAATCATTTCAGACCTGAAATCAGTGACACAACAGCACTTGTTCGTGAACTGCACGTTTATGGAAATATGATTAAAATTGGAGATAAGAATCCTAAAATCGGCCAGCACACCGGATTTGGTGAAAGACTCCTAAAAGAGGCTGAAAACATTGCAATCGATAACGGAAAAGATGAAATCGCAATCATCAGCGGAATTGGGACCAGAAATTACTACCGCAAATTTGGCTATGAAAAGGTCGGCCCATACATGAAGAAAAAATTAATATGAAAATATTTAAATAATATGTTCGTATATATACTAACTAATTAAAGAGAGTGTTACTATGTACAATATAAAAAATTCAAAACAATTAGCAAGTCTAATTAATTACACTAATTTAAACAATATGATTAGTGAAAGTGAAATGAAAGAATTTCTTGAAAAAGCAAAAGAATTGAACTTCCATTCAGTAGTCATATCACCAACATATGTTCCTTTAGCAAAAGAAACCTTAAAAGATACAGAAATAAAAATCGGAAGTGTCGTGGGATTCCCATTAGGTTTTGAAGATACCGAAAGCAAAGTTGCAGAGGCAAAGGAACTCATCGAAAAGGGAGCCGATGAAATCGAAGCGGTGATAAATCTAAATTACCTAAAAGATGAAAAATACGATTTGCTTGAAAACGAGATCAGACAACTCAAGGATGCCGTTGGAGACAGAATCCTAAAAATCATCATTGAAACAAAAGCTCTGGAAGACTATGAAAAGGCAAATGCAGCTAAAGCCGCACAGACTGCAGGAGCAGACTTTGTTAAAACATCCACCGGATTCATGAGTCCAAACCACATTTTCGAAAATGTAAACGACATAAACATTATCCAAAAATACGCTCCAAAAATCAAAATCGAACTTTACGGTGGAATCGATGAATATAAATTTGCAAACCAGGTATTGACTGGAGGAGCTGACTTAATTGGAAGTAATAAAGGTTATGAAATTGTCAAAAGATACAAAGAATTAAGAGAAAACACTCAGGTAACACCAAAACCAATCACACTAACCAAAAAAGATTAGATTAAAAACAACCATCACTTTCTAATCTAATTCAATGAAAACCATATATTGAACCTATCGCCATATAGACAACAGGAGTATCAACACCAAAAAATAATTAAAAAGAATACTCTAAATCAAAAAAATATTTCAGAAATAGTAAAAACAAGTGCCATGGGCCGATGGACCGAACGAGATTCGAACTCGTGATCTCCTCCACGTCAAAGAGGAATCATACCCCTAGACCACCGGTCCTATACAACATAATATAGTTAGGTTAAACTAATATATAAAGTTTACTAAGTTGAATAGAACAAGTAGTGAAAAAAAATAATTTGAAATAAAATAAAAAAAATTGACCAAGAAAATGGCCAATAGATTTTATTATATAAAGCTTTTATTGAAAATAACTAACTAACAAATCTATTTGATTGCTAATTTGATATCTTCAGCTTTTACAGTTTTTCTACCAGCGTGGCGTGCGAAATTAACAGCTTTTTGTGCGATTTCGTCACCTTTTTCTTCTAATGCTTCAGCTAATGCAATTTTTGCATCATCACTAATTCTTTGTGCGCCAGCATTTTTTAAGATACGACCGACTGGTGCGATTGGTAATTCACTCATAATTACACCTCCAATTAAATGATAGTATACAATAGTATATAAAGGTATCGGTAAAAAAGCATATACAACCCTCATATTTAACCATAATATCTATTACAATATGCTTTTGAAAATTAAAAAAAAATATAGATATTACAAAAATTTAAAGGATACATATCAACAGTATTATCAAAATAAGATAAATAAGAAAAATAAAAAATAAAATTTATAATAATTCACTTTTAAGATAAGTGGAAGTCGCTTCAGTGATTTTTACATCAACAAAGGTTCCTAATTCAACATCATGAACAATAACTGGAATATAATTATTTGTTTTTGCAATATATCCACCTTTAGAACCCTTTTCAACAACCAAAACATTTTGAATAGAATCTAGAAATTCAACGTTCTCTTCCTTCGTGATTTCTTCCTTGATTTCGGATAAAAATTTGGATCTTTCCTTCATCACTTTTGGAGGAATTTCCTTTAGGGAAGATGAAATTGCACCTATCCTGTGCTGGTATTTTGACAAATGTATCAGACTTGGTTTGATTTGTCTGAGCAATTCAACGGTTTTATCAAAATCATCATCACTTTCTGTAGGATATCCCACAATGATGTCAACTGCAAGTGTGATATCGGGAATTTCCTTTTTGAATTTTGATACGATTTCCTTATACTGTGAAATGTTATGGCCCCTTCTCATGTCTGAGAGTACCTTGTCACTTCCACTTTGAACAGGTAAATGAATAAAATCATATACCTTCGGATGTTTCATCGCATCAATTATTTCATCAACATTATTTAAAATGTTTTTAGGATGCATCATTCCAACACGTACACGAAAATCTCCTTCTAAATTAGCCACTTCTTTAATTAAATCAGACAGTTTTTCACCACTGTCACGACCAAATGCTGCAGTATCCTGGGCAGTCAGTTGTATTTCACAGGCCCCATTTTCAATAGCTTTCTTCGCTTCGGCAACAATATCTGAAATAGGATAGCTGTTCAATGGCCCACGTGCAAAACGAGTACAGCAGAATGTGCATGCTCCCAGACAACCTTCACAAATTTGAAGGATATGAATCAAACCGTCATCACTTACCTTAGGAACACCAACTTTCGAATCTTTTGAAAATCCGGTTTCACGAATAACCTCCCCGCAGTAAGTGGCATTAACAACACTGGCTGACTTGTTTAGCTGATGAGGACCGATCCATGAAACATTCGGCCCGATTTTTTCCAGTTTTTCAGGATCAATTTCAACCATGCATCCCCCGACAATAATTTTTTTATCGGGAAATTCCTTTTGAAGCTTTTGAATCCTAAAAACCATCTTGTCTTCAGTAGGCAATTTAACATAGCATGTATTTACAATGACTACATCGGCCTCTTCTATACTTTCAACAAGATCAATATCATTTTCAAGGAGATTTCCTGCAATGATTTGGCCGTCAGCCTGATTAAAAGTACAACCGTAAGATTCGATAAAAACTTTCATTTAATCCCTTTCTGATTTTTTAAATATGTTTTTGGTTAAATCATAATCATAATTATTGAATTTAACCGGTTTTGAATAAACCCTCTTGATGACATTTGCCTTTGCAAATCCTGAGGTCAGTTTTCTTTCCTGTGTTTTGATGACATGCACTTTAACAATATGATTGTCAATTTTTACAACATCTCCCGGAGCGATTTCAAAATCCCTTTCCAAATCGAGTTTGTATGAATCGACTTCACCATGCAAATCAACTGAAAAACCTATACGTGCAGGAATTTCAATAGAAGATGCCCAGATGGTATTCACATCTTCAAGTTGGGATTTTTTAACCCTTTTGTCTCCAACCTCGATACCTGAAACTTCAACCTGGCCAAACTCACTAAGTAAAACATCACCAATCTCCAACTCGTCACTTGGAGAGAGGTCGATTGTGGTCTTGTGAGACTTGTCCTGCTCTGAAATAATTATCCTGTAAGGTCTAGGTTTTTTTAAGGACACGACATCCTTAAAAACGTGACCGCAATCTTCGCATTTAAGCAAATATTCCTCTGTAAATTTTTTCTTGGATGTTTTCTGTTTTGAATTCAAAATTTCAATTTCATCAGAACCACAAATTGGACAATCCATATTTATGCCCCCTTATCAGAATCATTTAAATAATGGTTTACCAAACCGCCGTCTTCCAAAATACTTAACATGAACTCCTTGAATGGTTCAAAAGTTTTGGACTCACCGGTGGTTTCATTGACCAATGTTCCTTTTGACAAATCTATGTTTATGATATCTCCGTCTTTTGCTTCAATATCTGATACGATTACCGGCAGCCCGATATTGATTGCATTTCTGTAAAAGATTCTTGCAAATGATTTGGCAACGATTGCGCTGACTCCTGCAGTTTTAATTGCAACAGGTGCCTGTTCCCTTGATGAACCGCATCCGAAGTTTTCATCTGCAACAATGATATCTCCTGATTTGACATTTTTGGTAAAATCCGGCCTTTCCCCCTCCAGGACATGGTCTGCCAAATCCTGAGGATTGAAAGTTCTCAAATATCTTCCGGGAATTATGACATCAGTGTCTATGTTTTCCCCGAAAGTCCATGTTTTTCCTTTAATAGCATCCATAATCATCACTGTAATAATAATTAATAATAAAAAATATGGAGTATTCGAGTTGCCCCGAATACAAAATAAGTTAAGGTGATTTTGTTTTTTGTTTATTCAGATTTTTGATTTAAAGGTTGTGCGAACTCTTTTTCCACACTTTCACGATACATTGAATTCATTGTACAGAACGGTATGATTCTGCCGTCAGGTGTAGCGTAGTGGATAACACATTTTTTAACACGGTCCTCATCAAAGTTGAAAGGATCCATAAAGTGCATACATGAGATAAGCATAGCGTCTTTGGAGAAATCTCCCAAAGCATCATAATCCCCTTTTGCAAATACATTCAGCAATATTTTTACGATATCCAAATCCTTAGGGGTTTTGCTTCTATGAACCATTTTAGGAAGATGTGAAGTTAAACCGGCCAATACTCTTTTACGTGATCCAAATTTACCTCTTTTGAGTTTTTCGTTGTACTCTTTAAGTTTATCAAACAAGTCTTCAACTTCAATAAAGTCTGTAATAGGAATTAACTTGTCCTTTCCACTGCCTTCAGTCTTTTCCCTGAACACATAAGTTGCGATTCCACAGTGCTCATGACAGTTTAGAGTTACTTTTGATGACTCTTCACCATCCAATAGGGATATGAATTCAGCAATAGGTTCAACTGAAGATGGCGGATAAAATGAACTTACAGGCACCTGACCGTCGGTTTCCTCTTCAATGGTTTTGACAAAGTCAGGAATTGTAATCCTCTGCTCTTCCACATGGTCGGATGGAGTTCTTCCTGAAAATGATACAGGCTGGAAGTTGACTCCGTAAATGTTTTCATTGTGGTCAAATGCGAATTTGATTATTTCACCGATTTGATGATCGTTTATTCCCCTTACCAATGTAGGTACAAGCACAACACCTAAACCGACTTTTCTACAGTTTTCAATAGCCTGAATTTTGTCCGGAAGTAAGTCTCTTCCCCTGTTGTTGATATAAGGTTCAGGAGTTACACCATCAAATGCAAGATATACAGTATTTAATCCAGCAGCTTTCAGTTCAGCTGCAAGGTTTTCCCTTTTAGCCAATCTTATACCGTTGGTTGCGATTTGAACGTGAGTGAAACCTTCCTCTTTAGCCATTTTAACAAGTTCAACTATATCTTTTCTGACAGTAGGTTCTCCACCTGCAAACTGTATAGCTGGACATGGATGAGGCTTTAAGTTTCTTAAGTTCCTAAGCATCTGTCTGATTTCATCCTGTGTCGGTTCATATTTGTATCCTGCAACTGCCGCATTAGCAAAACAGATTGGGCATCTCAGGTTACATCTGTTTGTAACATCGATTAAACCTAAAACGGTGGATGTTTCGTGTTTGGAACATAATCCGCAGTTGCTTGGGCAGGCTCCAGTATCTTCAACACAAGGATTTTCAATTTTTGTAACAGTAGGAATGAAATCTTCCATCCTATTGTATAACTCATCATCTGACCAGTAAGTGTTGATAAACTCCCCGTGTTCATCGCAAGTTTTTTTGATTAAGATTTTGCCATCCTCATCATAAACTTCAGCATCAAGAGGTTTGCCACATTCTGGACATAAACTTTTTGTATCTTTAATTTTCAAAAAAATCACCTTTAACAATACTAAAGCAATGTTAGTATTAACTTACATAATATAATATATTTAAAACAATTTAATATTTAAATATTATTAATTTTATATAATTATATAATATAAAATCGGAGCAGAAAAATAAATGTCCCTCAATATTCAGATAATTCTAATTGCATTCTTGACAACATTATACTTCATCCTGCCGGCATACTTCTCAAATGGTGGGGCTTTAGCCTTTGGAGGTGGAACACCACTTGATTTTGGAAAAAGTGATTCAAAAGGCAACCGCTGGATTGGAGATGGAGTTACATGGAGAGGATTGATAGCGGGAACAATAATAGGTATAATTACAGGTACAGTACAGGGATATGTTGCACCATGGATTCTTCCTGAAGTTAATCCATTTTTAATAACACCAATCATAACAGATGTAAATAGCGGAATATTAATAGGATTCCTATTGGGATTCGGTGCATTGCTCGGTGATGCATTAGGCAGTTTTTTAAAAAGAAGATTGGGAATCGGCAGAGGAAAGCCTGCACCAATTCTTGATCAGTTAGATTTTATAATAGTTGCTTTGATTTTGGTTGCACCAGTGGTCCAACTCAACTGGATATTTGTTGTAATAGCATTAATACTGACATTAATAATCCATTTGATTGCAAACACCCTTGCATATTTACTTGGATTAAAAGACGTGTGGTATTAATTCAGGTATTTTTCCATCATGACCGCTGTTCCAATAGCCGGAGCAACAGTACACTCATCATCACTTAAAATATCACCCATAGATTTGACATTCAAACCTAAAAGTTCACCTGCAGGCCCATCCAGAATATCTTTTCCAAGACCTGTTGTGACAACTAAATCCAAATCTTGAGTTTCGTGGACCTGTTTCAGGCCGTCTGCAATTTGAGCGATTTGTTTTTGATGAATGAACTTTGACATCTCAACAATATCATCCATGCTCAACATTTCCAAGTCAGCACAGACTACACGTGCAATTCTGCGGGCACACTCAATTTTGGACTTTCCTTCACCGTCGAAAGTGTCGCAGATATAATCACTTTCATCAATCAAATCCAAAACCATATAAACATCCGCAGTTTGGGCGAACAGTTCAGAAGCGACACGATATTGCTTATCCTTTAATTCAACCTTGTCAAGAAAGCTGGCAAGATTTGTTCTCAAAGTTCCGGTATAAACCAGTTCACCTGTTGCAGACCTGTCAAAATCAGATTTTCCGATAGCACACTCCTTACCATCCTTAACCGGAATGATATCAGTGGTTGTGCTTCCGGTATCAATGAATATGCAGTTATCTGAAATCAGTGTAGCAATTTGTGCGGTTGCAACCCAATTTGCGGCAGCTGCCTTAAGTGGAGTTTCCTCGATTTCAAGTTTGGACAGCATTCCATCAATGCCCACATATGCAACAGGGCATGAAAAGGTGTCCTCACATTTTTTCACAATATCCAAAACTCCGTCTTTTTTAGTATCATATGCATCAACAAGTTCTGCAGTCATTGAAATGCCCACAGCGTCAATTTCGGATAACGGACATATATTTTCTATCAATTCTACAAGAACCCGTGACAGGTCATCATTATTACTCCACATTGGAAGATATGCAAAATCAACTTCAATGTTTTTTATTTCACCATTCTCAAAGTCAATTACTGCCAAATCGGTGTTTGCACCACCAATGTCAAATCCTGCAATTTTCATAAATTATAATCTCCTAATTACCAGTGATTCTCCGGATTTTTTAAATTCAACTTCACCATCCAGAGTAATGTCAATATCATCAATGTTAATTTTTCCGTCAATTAATTCTATAATGCTTTTACCGATGTTAATGTTGGAAACTTTAGTCAAACCCACATATGGTGTTGTGAATCTTGAGTTGATTTCCAAAAGATAAACTGAGTATACATCATGTTCATCGGCGTTTATCAGCATGTCCACACCGACAAAACCTTTTATACCATCCATGGCTTCAACTGCCTTTGTTGCAATTTCAAAGGCCTCATCCCTATATTTGCTATCATATGGCAATCTTCCACCAAGATATCTGCCCTTGTCATTTTTTAACTCAATGAACTGTTCATTCAAACTTAATGGAATTGCCTTTTCACCATCGGATATTAAACTGACGCTGATGTCTGTTCCCTCAACATATTCCTGAACGATAACCCTTGAACCCGGTTTGAAAATCTTATCCAAATCCAGGGTCAGCTCACCAATGTCTTCAATAATTACAATATCCTCACAGTCAACACCGTTCAACGGTTTGATTATTAATTTCAATGGTGTGAGAGGGTCTTCTGACTGCCATTTTTCATGCAAGTTTTCAATCGCCCTTTTCCAGTAACCCTTAGGATCTATTTTAAACCTGAAGGACCTTGGCTGGGGAACTTCCATAGGCAATGCCTCATAGGTTTCATATTTATCGGATGTTTTAAAGCAGGCCTCGGAACTTGAGGTGTATGTATTAACGTTGTTGTCTTCCAAAATTTTAGTAATGTTATACAGATTGTTGTTATTCTCAGCGGCAATGAAAATAGCATTGTCAAAGTTTGCCGCATTGTCATTTAACCAGTCAACAACGTTTTCATCAATCAGAATCGGATTGACATTATCATATTTTTTTACTGCATCTTCATAGGATTGGTTGATTACCAAATCCACATTAAAATCTGACAAATCGTCTAAAAGAGCAAATATCAATTCTTCAGCTTCTGAAATGATACATTTATCCTTTTCACCTGAAGCTGTAAAATACTCAAATACCAGTAGGGAATCATTCTCGTTCATCATAGCTAATCATCATACCATTTAAATTTAAATCGTCACTTGGAAAGCGCATTTTTTCTCCATCGAATACCATATGAATTAATGAATTTTCATTTTCCTCGAATTCCTGAACGGTAATGTCCTCATCAATTGAAGCCATTTTTCTTGTAAATGAACTCATGATATCCTCAGGAGCTTCAATATTGAGCAATCCTTTATTGTAATAATCTTCAATTGCATCCACAGTCAGTTTTGCTGAATCTCCTCCACCATAAGGATTCGGAGCATTTTTCATTTTGTCTGCAAATTCATTATCATTCAATATCTTGTTTGCATTTTCCAAAATAGCCTCCTTATTTGATCCGACAAGGATATTTCCTCCTGCAGTTACGGTTTCGGGCCTTTCAGTATTATACCTTAAGGTCAATGCGGGTACGTCAAGGGTTATCGCCTCTTCCTGAAGACCTCCGGAATCAGTTAAAATTAAAGTGGACTTGGATGTTAAAAGCAGAAAATCAAGATAACCCAATGGCTTTATAATATGAACATGCTCCATCTCATTCAGCTCATCAAACAGTCCAAAGTTTTCAAGAGTGTTTTTGGTTCTTGGATGGATTGGGAAAATGATATTCATCTGGTCCAATTCCTTTAGAGCTTCGATAATGTTGATTACCCTTTCCTTTACATCAACATTCTCGGCCCTGTGCATGGTCAGGGTCAAAATGTTATCCATATTCTCAATGTCAAGACATGCCAGGGATTCCTCTTCAAAACCTTTTTTGCGTGCAATTTCCAAATGCCTGAAACATGCGTCAACTACGGTATTACCAGTGATAAGGAGGTTTTTATGTGAAAATCCCTCTGCAAGCAAATTTATTGCAGATTCCTCAGTTGGAATAAAATACATTGTTGATGTTACATCGGCGGCCCTTCTGTTGATCTCCTCAGGCATTGTCATATCAAATGAACGCAATCCCGCTTCAACGTGACCTATTGCAATATGCAATTTAGATGCAACCAGTGCTCCTGCAAGAACTGCATTGGTATCACCCTGAACAAGGACAATATCAGGTTTTTCTTTCAGAAGAACCTCTTCGATACCTTGCATCATCAAACCGGTCTGCTTTCCATGGGTGCCTGATCCAACATGAATATTGTAATCTGGTGTTGGAATTTCAAGGTCTGTGAAAAAGTTATCTGACATTTCCTTGTCATAATGCTGGCCTGTGTGTAAAACTATCTGGTCGATGCCCCTCTTTGATATCTCATCAATTATAGGCGCCATTTTAATAATTTCCGGCCGTGTTCCTAAAATTGTCGCTATTTTCATATTATCACTGATTTAATTAATTTGCAGTTATAACTGCCACTGAATAATGAGTATGGTACAACCGCAAATATAACCTCAACATTATATTTATAATCATTAATTTAAATTTTTTTCATTGACCGGAAAACCTCAAAGCATTTTTCTAAGCTCATCAAAATTATCATCAATGAATTGCCTGTAATTGGGATTGGCCAATACCCGATACTGTTTTATCCCGGTTTTAAGATATGCCTCATGCATTATGGCCTGTAAATCCTCAACAGGACTATTCAGCACAACATTTAATTTATTTCTTTGCTCATCAGTCAGGTTATCCATATATGATTGTACTGCAGATTTGAATCTTAAAACCAGATTGGAATTTTTTCTGGCAAACCTTTCAAGCAGAAATGACGGCGCCAGCGTAAATAACCTCTCATATTCCTTGACATCATCATAAGTAATTCTTTCATCCATCCTATCAAAACTCATGCAAATCATTTAGGCTTTTTATCATCGATTCACGAATTGCGTACTTCCTCTGCAAATTTGTTAGGGAATCAACAAGATTTCGCCTGAACCTTTCACAGGCATAGTCGTCATATCTGAATTTGATTCCATCATACTGAATGTCCATTAAAATAAGATAATCGGGATCTGTCACCTTGATGTATGCTCTTGGCTCGTCTTCAGCAGGATTCAATAATCTTTCTACTTCCTCAAGACTCATCTTATCCGTTGCAACATCAATGAACACCCTCATCATTTTCCGCACCATGTTCCACAGGAAGGACTCCCCGTAAATGTCTACAAAAATAGGTGTGAGGGTTCCGTGCAGATTCGGAAATTCCCTTTTGTGATAATCGTTCAATTCGACCTTGTTGATTATTATGTCATCTATTGTCCTTGTTGTGGTCTTTTGGTATCTTTTTGTGAAATTTGTGAAATTATGTGTTCCCTTGAATATCTCCGCGCACTGCCTCAGTTTATCCACGTCAAGGTCATGGAACAAAAAGTAACGGTATTGTCTCATCTGCGCATATCTCGGCTTGAACGCATAGCGAACAGGCGCACTTGCAAGAATCTGTATATCATCAGGCAGAGAATTGTTGATTTCATTAACCCTGACTTCCTTTTCTGATTGAAAGCTGATAACGTTTCCCAAACTGTGAACCCCCGCATCGGTTCGCCCGGCAATCCTGAATCTGGACTTTTTCAAATCATCAATGTAGTCTAGTTTGCGTAAATGATAAATTAATTCCTCTTCAACGGTCCTCAAATCCGGCTGTCTTTGAAAACCGTGAAAATTTGTTCCGATATATCCAATTTTTAATGCAGTTCGCTTCATCAATATAATATTGGCAACAATATAAAATAAGTTTTTAGTGGAAAAATTAGAGGAGAGTAAATAGCTATTTTATAGCTATTTACAAAAAGTTATGACTCAGTATTGACAATTAGGCGATTAAATATGACAGTAGATAATTAAAAAATTTTTTAAGGAAAGATAGTTATATGCCAGTTTATTTTAATTATCTACAATTTTGATTTGATTAATCTATTATATTCTTAATAGTAATAACTATATATATTTAATTATATCTAATAATTTCTTAAAATAGTTTAATACCCCAAACAGGCGATAAAATACGATTTAAAGGAATAATATAAAAATATATTTAACAATGAAACTAAACAACCTATCATATTAATTTAATGAAATTTAGTATTACTTTAAAATAGTTATATAAATTCTTAAATTTAAAAAAAAAGATAACCTCATCAGTTAAAATTGAGTAGAAATAACATTATTCTAAAAATCAAATATTCCCATATTTTAACTAAAAAATTAATGAAAAATAAATAAGAATGAGGAGATTGAAAAAAGTAATACTATTTTAAAAAATAATACTACTTATTTCTTAAGACTTTAACCATATGAGTAGTTTCATCATAATCATCCTCTTCAACAGTTATCTCATAGCCACTGTACTTCCAAAAAGGCAATCCTGATTCAAGATACCTGTGAGTATGCAAATATATTCTATCATAACCACTATCTCTTGCAAAATCCTCAGCAGCGTCAACAAGCAAACGAGCTATTCCCTTACGACGATAATTACGATCAACCATCAATCTCCAAATGCTTGCTGTGTCTTCACGAGAATAAATCCCTCTGAAAAATTCAAAATCCTTATCATACTCCCTAATACCAATTGTAGCAACAATTTTATCCCCCTCAAAAGCAATAAAGAAATTGCTTTTAGTAGGATTAATGTAATACTGCTCCAATCCAAAAATATCATAATGAAATTTTTCAGTTGGTCCAATATGATACTCATTATTTATTTGGCCAAATAAGAACTCTTTAACCTTTTTTATTTCAGTTTCATCATTTTCTATTTCTCTAATTACAACATCCATAGTATCATCAAAAAAAATTAAAAAAAAATAAATTTACAATTATTCATGTGCAGTTTCAGGATTTAACAATTTCTCAACATTTTCACCAATCAGATCAAATAACAATACTACAATCAGTAATGACATACCTGGATAAAATGCTAGCCACCAATACCCTGAAGACAAGTAATTCATTGATTCGGATAAAATCACACCAATAGCCGGTTCATGAGGAGGTAAACCAAAACCTAAAAAGGTAATAGCTGCTTCGTGCATGATTGCATGAGGAAACATCAAAATGACTCCCACAATAATCTGTGAAACGACCAAAGGCAAAATATGCTTTGTTGCAATCCAAATTTTAGATCTGCCAAGATTTTCTGCCAAGTGAATATATTCCTTTGTTCTAATTTCCTTAACTTCTGACCTTAAAACCCTTGCAAGAGGAGTCCAATGAGTCAAACCGACACCCATTATCACACCAAACACTCCTCCACCAAACATTATGGATACCAGAATTATTAAAAGAATGTGAGGTATTGAACCAAACAAATCTATAATTCCTGCAACCAGTTCATCAGCAAACCTGTTGAAACTTGAAAACAATCCCAGGATTATTGAAATCAAAGTACTTACAGCAGATGCAATGAAACCAACCATCAGGCTCAATCCAAGACCTGCAATGGTTCTTTGAAACATGTCTCTTCCCATCCAATCGGTTCCGAAGATATGTTCAAGTGAAGGCATTTGATTAGCACTAATGAAACTTGTTGGAATATCACGAACAAAGTAACCTGAGATGAATATTGACACAATCACGATAATTGAAAGGATAATAATTACGAGAGTTTTGGTCCGGAGGTTTCCCGGGTATAAAAACCATTGTTTTTTATCGTCTGATTGTTTTTTAATCACTGAATTCACTCTCCTTAATTCTTGGGTCGATTAAGTAATATGAGATATCAGCAAGCAAGTTTCCAACAAATACGAACACTGCACTAAACACCACAATTCCTAAAAACAATGGAACATCATTTTGAAGACCTGCCGCTACAGCAGTTTGCCCTATTCCAGGATAGGAAAATACTTGTTCTACAAGAACAGCACCACCAAAAAGTTCACTGAATGATAAGAATTGCAGAGTTATTGCTGGAAGCAGAATATTTCTGATTCCATGGTTTTTAACTAAATCCCAACCTTGTTCACCTCTTGATTTTGCAAACAATACATAGTCTGAAGACAATACCTGAACCAATTCATTACGTGTGTACATTGCAATTGGAGCAAGACCCACGAGACTTAAAGTTAAAGTGGGCAGTACAAGCCTTGATGCCCATTCCATAAAAGTAGCATCGGTACTTTTAACACCAATCGGAACACCAAAACCAATAGGGAACCAACCAAGATACACTGCAAAAACCATTAAAATAAGCATTCCAACCCAAAATGAAGGTGCAGATTGAATTGCATAACAATATACTTTAACAGCCTTGTCAATCCAGGATCCCTTGTTTTTTCCAGCGACAACACCAAAAATAAAACCTAACACACCACTAAGCAACCATGATATTGCCATCAACACAATTGATGCTGAAAACTTATCCATGATGACATCCATAACTGGTGCACGATAGATTAAAGAGGTTCCAAGATTCCCTTGAACTAAATCAAGGAGCCAATGATATATTTTGGTAGGCAATGGGACATTAACGCCAAAATAGCTTTCAAGTATTGCACGTTGAGATTCAGATACTGCAGCACCTTTCAAATAAGCAGTAACCGGATTGATAGGGGATAAATCTAATAGTATGAAACTAAAAATTGCAACTGCAATCATCAATATGATAAAACGAACTAATTTAAAACCAAAAAATTTTATTAATTGATTTTTATTCAAAAATAAACCCCCTTAAAAATTTTAAAAAATAAAAAAAAGGAAAAAAATATTTAATTATGCTGTAGCATTGTTCCTAGTCCAATCTCCAACATTAATTAAAATATCGTTTCCTAAACCGTCAGGTTGTTCACCAATATCAATACCATCTTTAATGAAATAGTTGTAGTCATAGTTGACTAACCATGCAAATGGAGCATCACCAGCAGGACCCCAACCTCCACCGTTAACGGATGCAGATTGTGCCCATAATGAATCAGCTTGGCTGAAATCATTAGCGTGCATTGCTTGTTCCATCAATGCATCAGATTCAGTGTTATTATATAAACCAGGGTTCATATAGAAGTCATCTGCTTCTTTACTGTGGTATTGTTGGTAAATTGATTTGTATGGGTCCGGAGAAGTTTGTTGCATCAATGCTGCTGATGAGTACATGTTTTGATAAATTGTATCCCAGTCAGCACCTTTGAGGTTAACTTCAATACCAATTTCTTTTGCTTGTTCAGCAAATACGGTTGATAAAGATTGCCTGTCAAGATAATCAGGAGGATAGTATAAGTCAAATGATGCTTTTACACCATCTTTATCCACGATTCCATCACCATCAGTGTCAGTCCATCCACCCTCTTTCAAGATTTCTTTTGCTTTAGCCACATCGCCGTCTTGAACTTTTGCATTATCGTTTGCATAATCCCTTGTATCTACACTTGTGTATTCAGGAGTTGCGTGACCTGCGAATATTTCATCACACATTTTTTGACGGTCTACACCAACATTCAATGCTTGTCTTATAGCCTTGTCAGCTGTTACGTTGTTACCTATTTTAGCGCCACCTTCACTTACGTTTCCAGTGTCTTCAAGGTAAGGGAATGATACTCCTTGTGCTCTTCCAGCGGATTTTTCAACGAATTGGTATCCGTCAACAGTTTGGTTTAATGCAGATGTTGCTACAGGAACCACATCAACTTGACCAGATTTTGCTAATTCCAACCATGTTGATTCTTCAGGGAATAATAAGGTAATTTGTGTGAAGTATGGTTTGTCACCATAATAATTGTCATTGATTTTGAATATAGCTTGTTGGCCTTTGTCCCAGTGGTCCAATACATATGGTCCAGTACCTATTGGCTGTTCACCATAGGTTTCGTTGTTGTATGAATCGGAAGGAACGATACCCACATATCTTAAGTCATAAATGAATGTTGATCTTGGCTCTTCTAATGTGAATTCAACAGTTTTATTATCAGTTGCTTTAACATCCTTAATGTTGGTTAAATCCAAGTCTGATTCAGTTGCTCTTGCAGTGTTGAATGTAAATGCCACATCCTCTGCATCGAATGTTGAATTGTCTGAGAATTTCACATCATCTCTTACATGTACTGTCCATGTTTTACCATCACTACTGATTGAGTAGTCTTTAGCAAGGTCTGGAACTATTTCTCCCTTCTTATCTGTTTTGAATAAACAGCTTTGTACTAATGGATTATAGTTTTGGTGTCCGCATCCCCAACCGGTCAACGGATTGAATCCTGATTCCGGTTCTTTGATGTTGCTGTGTGCAGCTACAGTCAAATGTGTCGGGTCGGAATCTGTAGATCCTCCCATGAGCGCAAAAGCCGCAACTACAATTACCACTACAGCTATAATCCCTCCTATAATATATTTTTTATCCATAATTTTCACCATAAAAGATAAGTATTAAAATAAAGTAATACTTTTTGGCATAAAAGTACCTAATAAGTAATACTATTCAAATTTATTTTAATAACATGTCTATTTTATATCAGACAATATAAAAATATATTTATTACTTTTAAAATTTCCTTTAAAAATATAAATAATTCAAACAAACAATCATGAAATTGAATGCAATTATTACAATAAAATAACAAATAAATCAAAAATTCAAAAAAAAGGTTCATAAAATTGAATAAAAATTAAATATCAAATTTTTAAAAGTAATACAAAACTTAAATTTAAATATTCCCAAAGCAAATATACCATTCATGAATTTATCCACCGAACTTAAAGACCATCTGTTAAAAAACGGTGCAACAGAATTGGGATATGCCGACATCACAAACTTTACCCCAAAAGATGGCTTGAACATAGGAGTGGTATTCTACATCACATATCCTAAAGACATAATAAGGAATATGAAAAACGCACCAACAAGAGAATATGTTGATGAGTTAGTAAGCTTGAATACACGGTTAGACACATTAGGCATGATTTGCGAAGAGTTCTTAATTGATAAAGGATACCATGCATATGCTCAAACAAAAAAGAGATTAGGAACTGATTTTGGAAAGTTCAATTCATTTGAATTACCCCACAAGACCATTGCCACAAAGGCAGGGCTTGGGTGGATTGGAAAATCTGCACTGTTTACAACAAAAGAATATGGATCAGCACTTAGACTATCATCCGTTCTAACCGATGCCCCTCTGAATATCGGAAAACCCGTGCTCAAGTCAAGATGTGGAAAGTGCACAGAATGTATGGACGCCTGTCCCGGAGGAGCAATAAGCGGCAAGGAATGGAATTACACACTTAAGAGAAACGATTTTTATGACGATAAAAAATGTGAAAAATATGCATTGAAAATTTCAAAAGAAAACTTGGGAAAGCCCGATACCGTATGTGGAAAATGCATCTATGCATGTCCCCACACACAAAGATATATTAAAAAATCATAATTTTACAGCATATCTAAAGTCATTTGCAAGAGAATCTATTTTCAATCCTTGAATTTTTTTATCCATATGAACCGTTTCAAGTTCATCATTTGCATCCAAACTTACTATAAAACCCATTTTTTTCCAAAATTCCAAAGCACCATCTAATGTTTTATGAGTATGAAGGTAGATATTCTCATAGTTTTTCTGATTTGCAAAATTTTCAGCAACACTAACCATTTTTGAAGCCAATCCGCAACGCCTACATCTCCTATCTACAAACAGCCTCCAAATGCTTGAAGTAATATCATTAGAGTATAAATGTCTAAATTGAGGAAAATCCTTATCATATGCTCTCATTCCAATGGTTGCAATAATCTCGCCAGTTTCATAGTAAGCAACAAAGAAATTGTTTCGTTCAGGATTAATATAATATTCATCTATTTTAACAATATCCTGATGCCATTTGGCAACATATCCATATCCAAATTCTTCTTTTATCATTTTAAATAAAAAGTCTTGAACTTGCTTAATTTCCTTTGGATTATTGCCTAAAGCCTTAATTGTAACATTCATATTAACACCAATGTAAAAGTATTATTAATTCTACAAATTTTATGCAATTAGTAATACTTTTTAGTAAATTTTGAATAACTTTAATATTGATAAAGTACAAATTAGTATATAAAACTTACCATTTGGAAATTATGAAGGTGAATTAATGGAAAAATTACTAGATGTAGAAAATGTTTCAATCTCATTTATCCAATATACAAAAGGATTAACTCAAAGAGATTTAAAGGTAATAACGGATTTAACCTTAGATATATCTGAAGGAGAAATATTGGCGGTTTTAGGTTCAAGTGGTTCTGGAAAAAGCCTGTTAGCACATGCAATATTTGGAATACTTCCTGAAAATGCTAACTTAAACGGAAAAATTAAATACAAAGGAAAAGAATTAAGCCAACAGGATAAAGAGGAACTAAGAGGCGAAGAAATTGTATTGGTACCTCAATCAGTCAACTTCCTCGATCCATTGATGAAAATTTCCGATCAAGCCATCGGAAATGTTAAAGATGAAAATAAAAGAAAAGAGAAAAAACTTAAACAAAGAGAAATATTCAAACACTACAACTTAGGACCCGAAGTGGACGATATGTACCCATTCCAATTATCTGGAGGAATGGCAAGAAGAGTACTCGTATCCACTGCATTATTATCCGACCCAAAACTCGTTGTAGCAGACGAACCTACACCGGGACTTGACGAAAAAACTGTAAAAGAAACATTAAATCACTTTAAACACATGAAAGAAGATGGAATCGGAGTGCTTCTTATCACACACGACATACATGCAGCACTAGAAGTGGCAGACAGAATTGGTATATTCTATTCAGGATATGTTATTGAAATTGCTGAAAACAAGGATTTCTCAGGTGATGGTGAAAACCTATTGCACCCATACACCAAAGCATTATACAAGGCATTGCCTGCAAACGGATTTGAATTGATTAAAGGCCATCAACCATTACACGGAGAAATCCAAAACGGATGCCCATATTATGACCGATGCGAAATGAGATTTGATAGATGCAGAGATGAAAGGCCAGAACTATTAAACTTGGGAAATAAAAAAGTAAGATGCTTCAAATATGAGGTAGGTGCATAAAATGGAACTTAAAGCAACAAATATATCCTTTAAGTATCCTTCCGCTAAAAATTATTTATTAAAAGATGTTAATCTTGAATTGAACAATAATAAAATCATCGGCTTGATTGGAGACAGCGGAAGTGGAAAATCAACATTATGCAAAATATTATCAGGATATGTCACAAAATATGAAGGTAGCGTGACTTTTGATGGAAATCCATTACCTAAAAAAGGATTCAAACCAGTGCAGTTAATATACCAACACCCTGAAAAAGTAATGAATCCAAAATGGAAAATGGAAATGGTGTTAAAAGAATCATGGAATGTGCCTGATGAATTCTTTGAGGAATTCGGTATTCAAAAGAGTTGGTTAACCCGTTTTCCTCAGGAATTATCTGGAGGAGAACTTCAAAGATTTTCAGTTTTAAGATCACTGAATCCAAACACCAAGTTTTTAATTGCAGATGAAATGACAACAATGCTTGATGCAATCACACAAGTACAAATACTAGATTCTGTTTTAAAAATCGTGAAACAAAGAAAAATGGGTTTTTTACTTGTTAGTCATGACATGGATTTAGTGGAAACTATTTGTGACGATAAGATTTATTTAAAAGATATTAACCATATTTAATTATAATCATTGAAAAACAAATTATTCGGTGAAAAAAATGAGTTGTTATAAATACTGGGGAAAACTAGCGGAAATTGCAGAAAAACTATCATCCTATGGTGATTTGAACAAATACGGAAGTTCGGAACTAGATGACATCAACATTGATGAAATCATAGAAATTTTAGACGATGTGGAAATAATAGCTCATGACAAGACAATCGATTTCGATTCCGCAAAACACATCCTAGATGATGAAAAGATGAACAAGGCATTGAAACTGATTAGAAAATTTTATGTTTACATTGGTGCTAGACTAGAAACCGAAAATGCCCTAAAAATATTGGAATCAGACAATCCAAGCAAAACACTAGATTCATTCCATTTTTATGATAGATACATTGGACTTATTGAAAATGAAAGCCAACTTGCAAAATTCAATGAAGAAAAAACTTTTTTATTTTTAGGATCAGGCCCTCTTCCATTGACATTGATAATGTTTAACAAGGTATTCGGATGCAAATGCATTGGAATCGAACAGCAGGAAAATGTTGCAGAGCTATCCGTAAAAGTTCTTAAAAGATTGGGCCTCGACAAGGACATTGAAATTGTTGTGGGAGATGAAACCGCAATCAAAGATCTGGATTATGACATTTTGATGGTTGCAGCACTGGCTGAGCCGAAGGACAGGGTCTTTGCAAACATCTGGGAATATGTAGATGAAAAAACACCAGTAATCTACAGAACATATACCGGAATGAGAGCAATACTATATTCTCCAGTGCTTGATAAGGATACAAGAGGTTTCCATAAGGAAGTTATGATGCTACCTTCAGGAAAAACAAACAACACTTCAGTTTTAATTAGGAAAATTGAGTAAGTACCAAAATAAACCATCGCCAAATTAAAATTTAATATGGTTAAAAAAAAGTTATATATTGATGAGTTAAAGATTATTAACTTCATCAAAATATAAAATATCATCACAAAACACTTCAAGCAACTCTTTATCGTGACTTACAGCCAATATGCCAATATTATTCGCTTTGCAATGATTGATAAGCGCTTCCCATATCTGCACTTGTGTTACGGCATCCAACATAGTACTTATCTCATCTGCAATGATGAATCTAGTTTTTGGATTAAGAGCCCTCAATATGCTGAAGCGCTGCAGTTCCCCTCCTGAAAGTTCATTAGGCCAACGTGTCAACCAGTGCTCTTTAAGGCCAAAAGTATCTTTTAAATCTTGAGGAGGAGTCCAGGATTCATTTAAAACCTTTTCCATTTTCCATTTAGGATTCATGGTCTTTTCAGGGTGTTGGAAAATTAATTGAACTGGATAGAAATCCTTATTAGGAATTGTTTTGCCATCCAATGTAACTTCACCAGAATAATGTGAAATATAGCCTGCCATAATCTTGCATAAGGTGGATTTACCGCTTCCACTGTCTCCCATCAAACCAATTATCTGATTACTATTGACAGATATGGAAAAATCCTGTAAAATCTTTCGATTTTTATTATATGAAAAAGAAATGTTACTTGCTTTAAGTTCCATCGTTAACCTCCTCAAAATTGAAACATCTAATCATAATTCCATCATGGTCAATCAATTCAGGTTTGTTTTTTTCACATTTATCCAATCGTATCGGGCAATTTTCATAGTAAGGACAACCTGGAACCTCATCTAAGGGCTGAACACCCTCAGTTAAATTGAAACCGTTTCTCGGCAGAGAATTAATCAACGCTTTTGAATATGGATGCAATACATTTTCCGCATTTTTGAAGTTTTCAACAGTGTTTATTTCGATAACATAACCTGAATAAAATATTGCAATCCTGTCTGCAGTTTTAAGAGCAACATCTATTTCGTGAGTGATTAACAGTACCCCTTTACCGTTTTCCTTTAAATTACGAATATCTTCAATTGTTTCCTTAACACTTTTTGAATCAAGACCAGGAGTTGGTTCATCGGCAATCAACAATTTAGGATTGCCCACCAGCGCAGTTGACAATAACACCTTCCTTGCCATTCCTCCGGATAACTCAAAAGGATATAAATCATCCACACTTTCATCTAATCCGTATTTGTCAAATATTTCCCTTTGTCTCAATTTCTTTTCCTTATGTTCATTTTCATCCTTGCATTCACCAATTGCCTGTTCAGACACCTTCATAAGAGGATCCAGGAAATTAACGGATTGAGGTATCAGACATATTTCATCACCTCTTAACTTTTCTTTTAATTCCTGGTCTAAAACTTGCCCCTCATATTTAATTTCACCGGTTACATGAGAGTTATACGGCAAAATTCCTAAAATTGAATGTGCCAAAAGACTTTTACCTGAGCCGCTAGAACCCAATATCGCAACAATTTCATTTTCATCGACATCAATTGTTAAGTCGGTGATAACCTTTGAGTCATGCCTATTCAATCCCTGAACATATTGTGTGAATGATATTGATAAATTATTTACTTCCAATAGCTTTGACATTAAATCACCACCTAATTATTAGCCTCTGAAGGATCAAACAAACGTTTTAGATTATCCCCAATAATATCAAACAGCAATACTACAATCAGCAATGCCAAACCTGGGAAGAATGCCAACCACCATGCCCCCATTGCAAGATAGGACATTGATTCGGATAGGATTATACCAATTGCAGGTTCGTGTGGAGATAAACCGAATCCTAAAAATGTTACGCTTGATTCGTGCATAATCGCATGAGGGAATACCAGTAATGTTCCAACAAATATCTGGGACAATACCAATGGTAGGATATGCTCTTTTGCAATCCATAATTTGCTTCTTCCAAATTTCTGGGACAATGCAACATATTCTGAGGTATTAATCTGCAAGACCTCCGCCCTCAATACTCTGGTTAAATTCACCCAATGTGAAAATGCCACAGCCATTATTACACCAAATGCACCTTTACCCAACGCAATGGATATCATCATAATCAGTAGGATATGAGGTATTGACGCAAATAAGTCAATAAGCCAGGACACGAATGTGTCACTATACCTGTTAAAACTTGCGACAAATGCTAGAATAGTGGCGATGATACTGGATATCACTGATGCTCCTATACCAATTACAATACTTAAGCTTAAACCCTTAACTGTTCTTAAAAACATGTCCCTTCCCATCCAATCAGTACCGAAAAGATGTTCAAAGGACGGCGGTTTCATTCTTGTGGTGAAATCGGTAGGCAAATTTGCATCAATAAACATTCCACAAAGAAAAATAACCAATAACAGCAATCCTGTGAGTGCAATTGTCAATAAGGTTTTTTGCCTTAAGTTTAAAGAACTGAATAAACCTTTATTGTACCATGGAGTTTCACTCATCATCCTCACCCCTCAATCTAGGATCAACATATTTATAAATCATGTCTGCAATCAGGTTTCCGACAAATACAAAAATTGTACTGACAATAACAATGCCTAACAATAAGGGAACGTCTGACCTTAATCCTGCCGCAACTGTTGCCTGACCGATACCCGGATAGGCAAATACCTGTTCAACAAGAATTGTTCCACCAAATAACTCATTGAATGACATGAATTGAATTGTTATTGCAGGAAGCAGAATATTTCTTATCCCATGGTTTTTTATTATCCCCCAAAAGCTTTCACCTCTAGCCTGTGCAAACAAGAAATAATCGCTTTTTTTAACATTGATAAGCTTATCCCTTGTAAACATTGTAAGGGACGCTATTCCAACAATACTTAAAGTAACAGCTGGAAGTATCAATCTATACAACCACTGCCAGAAAGTGACCGTGTCGGATAACTGGCCAATAGGCACTGAAAGACCGATTGGGAACCATCCTAAATATACTGAAAAAACCATTAAAAGTACTAATCCTATCCAAAAGGTCGGTGTGGATTGTAAAATGTAACAATAAGTTTTAATTACTTTATCTATCCAAGTTCCCTCTTTTGCACCTGCAATAACTCCTAACCCAAATCCTACGATTGCAGATATTACCCAAGAGACGACCATAAGAGTCAATGACGCTGTGAATTTCTGTACGATTACTTCAGTAACAGGAACTCTGAAAATCAATGAGAAACCCATGCTTCCAGATGCCAATGTTGTAAGCCAACCCATAACTCTTTCGCCTAAAGACAGATTTGTTCCCCAATATTCTCCAACAATTGCCAATTGTTCCTGGCTAACGATTCTTTGACCAAGATACGCTTTAACCGGATCAATTGGAGATAATTGGATCATTATAAAACTGATTGCTGCAATAACAATTAATAAAATTAGTAATCTAATGGCTTTAAAACCTAAAAATTTAGCTAATTTTTTATTGTTAATTTTAATCAACTCATATAATTAATTTAAAAAAAGAAAAGAAAATGATTTATATGAAATAAATCATTTAAGCTTCGGTTTCATTAACACGTTTCCAATCGTAGATATTACCCCAGATATCTCCACCGTGAGGATATATCAGGTGTGTACTGTTGGAAATGTCTAAGTCATCACTTACAAAGTAAGTGTAATCCATAGTTCCAACCCAAAGGAATGGGTAGTTGGAATTAGCTTGTTGAGCTGCTTGAGACCATGTAGCATATGAAGAGTTAGTTTCTTGAGCCATTGCTGAATCAATCAATGAATCAACTGCAGTATCGTTGAGTGCTTCAGGGTTGTCGTAACCTACGGCTGCTACTCTGGAATCATATTGATGTTGGATTTCCATTGGGTCAGCTGAACCGAATCCCCATACAACACCTTGGCTGTATCTGTTAGGGTCAATGTCATCCCAGCTTCCGCCAACAGGTTCAATTTCAATACCTATTTGTTTAGCTTGTTCTGCAACAGCTACAGCAATTGCCTGTCTTTCGGATGCTTGAGAATTATAGTAAACTGAGAATGATGCTTTTTGACCATCTTTTTCTACAATTCCATCGTTGTCAGTATCTTTCCAACCTGCTTGTTCTAGAACTTGTTTTGCTTGGTCAACTTGACCGTCTTTAAATGTGGAATTAAATGACCATGCTAATTGATCCGCTACACCATTATAGTTAACATCACCGAAACCGTTTAATGCACCTTCTAATAATGCTTCTCTGTCAATACCAATGTTTAATGCTTCCCTAATAGCAGGGTCACCAGTTACATTGTTACCAATGGTTACATTATCTTCACTTAATTTACCTTCGTCCATTTGAGTTGGCAGAGAAATACCACGTACATCAATAGAATCGAAGTATTCCATATGATATCCTTTTACGGTTTCGTTAGCGTATGCTACTGGCACTTCAGCAATGTCCACATCTCCGTTTTTAACTGCTGCAAATGCCGCATCGGAGTCAAGGAAGAGATTGGTGATTTTATCGAAGTATGGTTCTTTTCCATAGTAGTCAGGGTTTTTCTCGAGGATGAACTGTTGTCCTTTATCCCATTGAGCCAATTTATAAGGTCCTGATCCTATTGGGTTTTGACCATATGAATCTTCATTGTAACCTGCTTCAGGAACAATTCCTACATCAGTCAATTTGTTGATGAATGTTGAATCTGATTTATTGAGTGTGAATACAACTTTGTTTCCATCAGCTTTAGCTTCATTCATAGAGCTTAAGTCTGCACCTTCACCTAACTCTTTAGCTTTATTATAAGAGAATGCAACATCTTTTGCGGTTAATTTATTACCGTCAGTGAAATTTACATCGTCACGGATAGTTACGGTGTATGTTTTAAAGTCACTGGAAATGTCATAGTCTGTTGCTAGGTCATTTACGAAATTATTGTCTTTGTCTCTTTTAAGAATTGTACTTTGAATGAGAGGTTCTGTTCCTGAATCATGGTATCCCCAACCATGCATTGGGTCAAAACCGAATTCAGGTTCCTCTCCATGAGCAGCCACACATGTAACTAATTCATTAGCAGCATGTTCAGTACTGCCCCCACCTAAAGCAAAAGCAGCTACGGCAACTACTGCAATAACAGCTACAATTGCTCCAATAATATATTTTTTATCCATACTTTTTCCCCATTAAATATCATAATTAAAGTAATATCCTAAGTATTACTTTTTTATAAATAATTAATTGATAAGTAATACTTTATTATAAAATGATATTACACATAATTATTTCAAGATTAAAGTATATAAAAATTACTAATAAATTAAAAATTAGTATTACTATTTTAATAAATAATATAAATAAAGTATTAAATTTTTAAAAATAATTCAAGGTTCATAAGATTTCATTAATTTTCTAATCTGCCAATCCGCCCAGATACCCGTAAGATTATTGGAAACAATTTCACCCAATACGATACCCATCCAAGCACCCCAAACACCATAATTTAAAACAACCGCAAATAAAACCGCAAAAAATATTGTAAAACCTGTTTCACGCATTATTGTTTGAAACATTGCAGTTATTCCCTTACCAATTCCCTGGAACACATAAGTGGATGGAACTCCAACGGCCATTGTCGGATAATAGATTACTATCCAAGCAATGAAGCTTGTAAGCTCGGCAGATATTCTTGCGCTGCTTCCGCTTGATGTAAAGACCGATGCAATATCTGAAGCAAAAAGATTTGTTAAAATCATTACAACAATTGCTATTACCAGAGAAACCTTCATGGCATATCTGTGAGCTGTTTGGATATTCTTATAATTTTTAGCTCCGAAATTAGCTGCAATGACACTGATTAGAGCGGTTCCAATAGCCAAGAGAGGAGTTGTTGTTATGATTACAATCCTCCAACCAGTTGAGTATACCGCCACAGAATCAGTTGATCCAACATAAACCAAAAGCATGGAGAACACAGCCGCAAAGAATGCATTGTTTAAAAGCTGAATGCTTGCGGGAATACCCACCTTAACGATATCATTTGAAATTTCCCTTTTAAAATTGAAATTAGTTAAATTAGGCTTTAGGTAAGTGTCCCTTTTAAAATAGAACCAGTAAATCAAAATCAATATTACAAACATTGCAGATATCAATGTCGCAATGGCTGCTCCTTTAACTCCCAAATCCAAAGTGTAGATAAAAATTGGATCCAAGATAATATTAAGAATTGCTGAGGCAATCATGGCATACATTGGCCTTTTACTGTCACCTTCACCTCTGAAAATACCATACAAGGCATTTGAAAGAATTATAAGGATTGAACCTGTCAAGATTATTACCCCATAATCTGTGGCATAATTTATAGTTTGGCCGGCACCCATCACATTCAATATTGGATTTAGGAACCCCAACAGAACAATTGTCAAAATTATTGAAACAATTATATCCAATAAAATTGAATGGATTGAGGCATTATCCGCCTTTGGTTTATTTTCCTCACCAATGTATTTTGATATGGCAAACGATGCCCCCGCACCCAAACCGTTTCCAAAACCGACCAAAACCATAAATATTGGTGTGAAAAACCCAACACCTGCAAGAGCATCGGCACCAAGACCAGACACCCATGCCGCATCAATCAGATTATAAAAACTGGAAATGAGCAACGATACAATCAAAGGCACTGACATTTTAAGCAATGCTTTTTTAGGGTTTCCAAGCATTATGTCAACATTTGATGAATCATTACCTAACATACATTATAATTAAAATTTATTCAAATATAAAATTAATTATTCAATAATTTTTCAGTTGGTCAAATTTTTCGAACAAATTAAATGGAAAATTTCATTTTAAAATAAAAAAAGTTAAAGAATAGATGGACTATTCTTTTTTCTCAACGTAGATTTCCTGCTGATTTTGTTCACTGGCATCATAGACTATGTCTTCAGCAGTTTCCTTCATATCCTGGAAGGTTTCTTCTGCATCTTTTTTGGCAGATATTACACTAGCCATTCCTTTGGTTGCCAAATCTTTGGTTGTCTGTGATTTTAAGATTTTCATACCAATGAGTGCTGTTGCAACTCCTCCAGCGAATAGTAAAGCATGTTTATGTTCTTTTGCAAATGGTAAAATGTCTTCACGTAGCATCCAATCACCAGCTATTCTTTAGATTCAACAACAATTTCCTGAGCATCGGCTTTCATATCATCCATCATTTTTTCAGCATCGTTTTTCATGGACATTACTTCAGCCATAGCTTTTGTTGCGGTTTCTTTTACAATGTCTGATTCCAACACTTTTTTACCGACTACTGCAGTTGCAACTCCTCCAGCAAAGATTAATGCTGCTTTGTGCCCTACTGCTAAAGTCAATGCTTTTTTCCATACCATAACTATTCCCCCGGTTTATTCTTTATTAATTTCTTCTGCATCCTTTTTCATTTCTTCAACAGCTTTCTCAGCATCCTGTTTAGCTGACATTACATTAGCCATAGCTTTTGTAGTGGTTTCTTTGAAAGTTTGTGATTCTAATACTTTTTTACCGATAATTGCGGTTGCAATACCTCCCGCAAATATTAAAGCGTGTTTATGTTCAATCGCGCAGTCCATGATTTTTTTGTATACCATCAGTATTCCTCCTTGTATAATAGTTTAGGCCAAAAATGACCAGATATGGGTTGCCCCAACTTAGATGAAAAAAATATTTTTTATTCACCTAAATTTTTAAATAAAAATTAAGTAATATTACCTATTATAACATTAAATAAAAACTACAATATAAACCATTCGTTTTAAAATTCATTTTTAGGTTAATCAAAGAATAAATATTTAGTTAAAACTAATTTAGGACAATCTAAATCGTTTTAAAATTTAGTTATTCCAAAAAAAATAAAGAATAAATCAGAATAGTGGATCTTTCACCATTCCAATTCTAAATGAGTTTAAGATAACCAGAAGTGTTAATCCCAAATCTCCAAATCCAACAGACATCATCAGTGTGATAATACCTAAAACAGCAAGCACTACACATAACAATTTAACTGCAATTGCCACAGTAATGTTCTGCTTGATGATTCCCATTGTTTTGCGTGATAAGGAAAATAAATATGGAAGTTTTGAGATATCATCCTGCATCAATGCAACATCCGCTGTCTCGATTGCCACATCTGAACCTGCAGCACCCATTGCAATACCAATGTTTGCACGTGCAAGAGCCGGTGCGTCGTTAATACCGTCTCCGACCATGGCAACATCACCGAATTTGTTTCTGATAGTGTCAAGAATGTTCAGTTTGTCTTCAGGCATCAGGTTGGAATAAACATAGTCGATTCCGATTTCATCGGCCACACTTTTAGCGGCAATCTTGTTGTCCCCTGTAAGCATTACAGTCTGTACCCCTTGACCTTTCAGGTCTTTGATTACTTCGAATGCATTGTCCCTGATTTTATCTGAAACGGTAATTATACCCAGCACTTTTGATGCATCGCCCACAAACACTATGGTCTTGCCTTCACTGGAATACCTATTAATCTCTTCTCTTGAAATATCAAAGTTTGAACCTTCGATTAAAGACTCATTTGCCGCATAATATTCATTTCCATTGATATTTGCAACAATACCTTTACCTGGAACATTTTTAAACTCATCAACCTCTTCAAACTCGATATCGTTCATTGTTGCATAATTTACAATAGCCTGAGCGATAGGGTGAGATGAGTTATGCTCCAGTGAAGCCGCAATTCTTACAACATCCTCTTGGGTACAACCCTCATCCAATACTTTAACTTCACTCAATTCAAGTTTCCCTTCAGTCAATGTACCAGTCTTGTCAAAGATCACCGCTTTAACTCCACGCATCTCCTCGACATATGTACTTCCCTTAATCAAAACACCATTTTTAGTAGCTGATGTAATTGCAGACACCATACCTACCGGTGTTGAGATTAAAAACGCACAAGGACATGAGATTACCAGAAGTGAAAGTGCCTTATAAACCCAGTCAACCAAAGGCTGGCCAAATAGCAATGGGGGAATGAATGCAACGCATGCCGCAGCAACCATCATTACCGGAGTATAGTATTTTGCCACTTTTTCAACCAGGGATTCAGTTTCAGACCTGTTAAGTTGTGACCTTTTAACCAAAGTAACAATTTTAGAGATGACTGAATCTTTTGCCTTTTTGGTTACAACAATTTCCAGGTATCCATCCACATTAACGGTTCCTGAAAATACCTCATCACCGATTTCCTTAAGTACAGGTACGCTTTCACCAGTGATTGAAGCCTGGTTAATTGATGATGAACCGGAAACAACAGCACCATCCAAAGGAACCTTGTCCCCAGGTTTCACAATAACGATCTCACCAATGTTTACGTCATCGACTTTCCTTTCCACTTCAGAGTCTCCCACTTTAACCCTTGCGGTTTCAGGAGCGATTTCAACCAAGGATTTGATTGAACGTTTTGCACGATGTTCAGCATAATCCTCTAAAAACTCAGCAATGTAGTAAAGGAATGTTACTGCAGCACCTTCTTCAGGATGGCCAATGATGAATGAAGCAACACAAGCAATACACATCAACATTGCAGGACCTACAGTGTGTCTTTTAACCAATGACTTATATGCAAGACCTGCTATTTCATAACCTGCAATCAATGCACCAACCATGAAAACCAATGTTACAACAGTCAGATTGACTGACAGCATTTCCATAATATGTCCCACTGCAAAACAAATTCCGCTTGCAACGATGATTTGAATAGGTCTATTTGCAATCAAAGGTTTTCCTTCAGCCAATAGCTCCTCTTCCCCATGTTCATGGTCATGGTCATCATCTGCACAGTCAGGACAACCACAAATGCTGATATCTACATCATCATCGTTATGGCAGGAACAGTTTGGGTCTGAACAGGTATCCTTTTCCTCATGCTCATGGTCATGACAATCACAATCAGGATCAGAACAAGAATCCTCATCTTCATGCTCATGGTCATGCTCATGATGATGCTCATGCTCATCATGACAACCACAATCAGGGTCTGAACAAGAATCCTCATCCTCATACTCATGGTCATGCTCATGATGATGCTCATGCTCATCATGACAACCACAATCAGGGTCTGAACAAGAATCCTCATCTTCATGCTCATGGTCGTGGTCATGACAGCCACAGTCAGGATCAGAGCAAGAATCTTCTTCCTCATGCTCATGATGGTGATGATGGTGGTCATGGTCATGGTCGTGATCATGGTCATCTGCACAATCAGGACATCCGCAAATACTTATGTCAACATCCTCATCATAATCTATTTCTTCTCTGTGGTCATATACACTTAAATCTGAATTTTCTTGATATTCTCTTAACAACTCTTTATTATAATGATTAGAATCTGTACAGTGAATTTCTTCACATTCAGGGTCAAAACAGATGTAGTTGTAATGTTCTGGATTGCGGCAGTTTTCATCTGCACAATCTGCATCATAACATCTATTTTCTACCATATTATCACCAATTAAAAATTATTCTAATATATGTTCTAATCCCACTTTGTAAATCATTTCAATGTGCAGGTCTGTAAGTGAATATCTTGCCATTTTACCTTCTTTTTGATATTTTACCAAGTTATTGGCACGCAATATCCTAAGTTGGTTTGAGACTGTTGTCTGGTTCAAGTCCAGAGCTTCACAAATGTCACATACACATAAATCTTCTACTGCAAGCAGGGAAATAATTTTTAATCTTGTTGGGTTACCAAATATTTTGAAGAATTCAGATAGCTCAGCATACTCTTCTTCTGAGGGCATGCGACCTTTTACTCTTTCAACTGCATCTTCATGAGAGTTAAATACTTCGCATACGCCTTCGTCATCAATTTCAAGATTATCTTTTTTCATTTCCATCACATATATTATATATTTACATATTATGATATGATGTATTTAAAAGTTTTCATATCATGATATTATGACATGTTAATTTTAAAAAAAATAAGAGTTATCTTTTGACAACTCCCGTCAATGTGCAGGCCTAAACAGGATAATAAGTTATATTCTGTTCCAGATATTCCACATTCTTTACCAAATACACATCCCTCGGATGCTCAATGTCTCCCAAAGAACGCTTTTCAACCACTTCACAGTTGAAAATGTTTTTTATAGAAACATCAGTGGCAAATTCTGACGGCAATTTGCTTGCATCCTTAGAATCCATGATGACAAATGACTGCAAACCGTTAAAGACATACATATCCCCCAATGATTTCATCCAATCCACAGTATCATTGTCATATCCCTCATAATATGAGGAGTTCTCTATATCCTCAACAATTTCACTCACATTGAATGGTCCTTCCGATGACACTTCCAGTTTAGTGACATTACCGCCACCTGCAGGAGATTCAGTTAGCGAATAAGCACCAACAAGAACTAAACTAGCCACAAGAACCACTAAAATTAATATTAATCCCTTTTTAGCCATAAGACCTCCGAACAATATTATAAAATCATTTCATCAACAATTTTAGAAGCTGATTCCACCATTTTTGGGCAGAATTCCTTAAATAGATTGTTATCTTTAGCGTGTTTTACTCCCTCATCCGTACTGATATCACAACCAAGCAAATCACGACAGATGATGGATCCATTTTCTTTTTTAAATTCATCTAGAAACTTAACGCAAGCCTCATTACTTTCAGTCTTGTTTTCACCATATTTCAAGCCCAGCACCATTAATGCTCCAGTACAGGCCCCGCAAACTTCCCCCTTTCTCATGCCGCTTCCAAAACAAGCCCCAATTTTTAAAGCCTGTTGTTTGGGAAGTCCAAGTTTTTCAGAAAATGCTGCAAATACTGCCTGTGAGCACACGTACCCATCTTCAAATAACTGAACTGCATCCTCAATTGAATTCATGATTATATTATTTATTGATGCCAGTAATTAAGTTTCCTATGGATAAATGTATGAAAAAAATTCCTTTTTGAAAAATAATGTTATTTAATTGAAGAAACAATTCATGAAAAAGAAGTGTAATCATAAATATCAATTTAATAGTGTAAAAAATTAAAAATTTGAGAGGATAATCTAAAGCAATTTCAGACCATACAACTCCCATGTTAAATTCAATACGAATCAATCAATTCCTGAAACAGTTCGACAGTTTCGTCAACACTCATTTGGGCACTTTCACTGACTTCCTCAAGATCAGCTTCCCATAGGGAAATCTTTCCCATAGGAGTCACCAGGAACTTGAACTTATGGTTTTTTCTCACCAAATCCGTTTTGAGCAAGGGATATGCGTTCAACAAATCCATGTATTTTGACTTGCTAGTAATCTCAACCATCAATATCACCTAAATAATAATAGAAATTACTTCTTTTTAAAGATTATGTCACCATTTAAGTATAATAAGTAGAAAAAACTACTCATTATCCTTAAGTGATTCAACCATATCCAATTTCTTGAGCTTGCCTGAAAACATCAGGTTCACAAGAACTGAAACTACATAAGTGATTAGGAATGTTACAACCAATGTCTTGAGGGATAAGTGCACAGGCAAGTAGAATGAATCTCCCATAGTGCCGAACAGATACTGCAGGACCGCTATACCCAATGGAACTCCAATCACAAATCCTATTGTTGTAAACCACAGGTTTTGAGTGAGCAGCAGTCTTCTGAGTTTGCTAGTTTTAAAGCCCAAAACCTTCAATGTTGCCAGTTCACGCTTGATTTCAGTGTATGAAAGAAGACCCAAGTTATAAAGCACAATGACGGACAGCAATGTTGCAAATACCACTAAGAGATAAACAATGCTCATTGAGGATTCCATCATCTGATCCCAGCTTTCAGTTAAAGTGTCGCTTGAAAGCACGGTTTTTACGCCAGTGAAATTATCAGTGACATTTTGGGAAGATAAGATGCTGGTCGGATTGTAATCCTTATCAAAGTCTTCGAGTTTATCCTTTGAAAGTATTATGCCTTGAGATGTAGGGTCAGCGTAAATCTTATCCACATTTGAACTGATCCACTTGTCGGAGCCCATGGTATGCCATTTAATGGTATCTCCAACGCCAACACCCAATAATTCAGCCATCTTATGAGAAATGCAAACCTCATCATCGCCAATCTCAATCGGATTTTCATCATCATCGGTCGGAGTGATGAGTTCATTGTCATCCAAAACTGTCAGAAGCCCCGATTTCTTGATATCACCCGATTTGATTTCAATCGAACCTTCCATTAATTTCTCACCATCAACCTCATCAACTATATTGTCGATTTGTGAGTCCGTAGCATTCTCCTCCAGGACCAGTTTGGAATCGTAATGATTTATATCATCATAGGTCCACTCTTTCATTTCATCAAAACTGTCCATACATCCGAATGATGCGATAATGATTACTGTACAGCCCAATACTCCTGCAACGCTCATCAATGCCCTGAACTTATTTCTTTTGGCATCACGCCAATTCCAGCGAACATTAAATGATAGTTTCTTCCAGATTCTTGAATTTTCAAACCATCCCGAAGAGGAAATTTTCGGAACCTTCGGCTTGATGGCCTGTGAAGGGCTTTCCTTTGCAATGCTTCTGCATGCCAGATATGATATCAGAAGGGACAATATCACTATTCCTGCTGTTGCAACAACGAAAATCATGTCAAATCCGACATGCCATTCAGGAATGCTGTAGAGCATTCCAAACTCTTCAAAGGTGATTTGAGGAATGGTCATAGGCCCCAGTTTGAACAACCTCGCCTTATAGAAGGTGAGGATTCCTAGAGTTTTATTTTTATTGCTCAATCGTTTATTGAGTATTTTCTAGGCTATCCCCGCGGAACCA
>NZ_CADAJR010000027.1 GCF_902788255.1 uncultured Methanobrevibacter sp. | reverse complement strand
GGGTTATACCTGGACTCGTTTCGATCCCAGTAGTGAAGTCCTTTTGCGTTTTGTTTGTGTACTATGGTTTTCTATGGGAATTTCATTTCGCTGCAAGCTTTCTCTATTACAATTATTATTCACTACTATTTTTTTAACTGTTTTTTTAATATTACTTAATGGTGTTATTGCATAATTTTTGGTGATTTTTCATGAATATTAAAGTTTTAGATACCACATTGCGTGATGGGGAACAAACTCCTGGTGTTTCATTGACATCTTTAGAAAAACTAAGAATCGCTTCTAAACTTGATGAAATAGGAGTTGAATTTATTGAGGCCGGTTCTGCAATTACTTCTGATGGTGAACGAGAATCCATTAAAGAAATCACAAAACAGGATTTCAATGCGGAAATTTTAAGTTTTGCCAGACCTTTAACACTGGATATAGATTACTGTTTGGACTGTGATGTGGATGGTGTCAATCTTGTGGTTCCAACTTCTGAATTGCATATTCATGATAAATTAAACACTACTTCTGATAAGCTTATAGAATTATCCAATAATGCAGTAGATTACTGTAAGGATCATGGTTTGGTTGTGGAATTGTCAGCAGAGGATGCTTCAAGAAGTGATGTTGATTTTTTAAGGGAAGTATATGTCCATGCCATTAATCATGGTGCGGACAGAATTTGCGTATGTGACACTGTAGGTATTTTAACTCCGGACTCTTCATTTGAATTGTTTTCTAAATTGAATGATTTGTCAGTTCCAATTGCTTGTCACTGTCATAACGATTTCGGTCTTGCCGTTGCAAATACATTATCTGCCATTAAGGGCGGTGCGACAGAAATCCATACCACCATCAATGGTATTGGTGAGAGGGCAGGAAATACCTCTTTTGAAGAGTGTGTCGTCAGTATAGACAGGTTACTTCCAGAGTTTTCAACCAACGTTAAAATCAATCAGATTTATCACCTTTCCAAACTTGTTGCAAGATCCACCGGTGTATATATTCAACCCAATAAGGCAATTGTTGGTGAAAATGCATTTGCTCATGAATCTGGTATTCATGCCGATGGAATTATTAAAAATTCTGCTACCTATGAGCCTATGACTCCTGAACTTGTTGGACGTAAACGTAAGTTCATTTTAGGAAAGCATATGGGAACTCATGGTTTGAACAACAGGTTAAATGAATTGGGATTTAATGTTAATCAGACTCAACTTGAGCAGATTTGCAGTGATATTAAAGATTTGGCCGATAAGGGAAAGACAGTAACCGATGTAGATTTGCACATCATAGCAGACAATGTTTTGCAAATCAATCAGGAGGATCTTATCAAACTTGATCAAGTTACAATAGTTTCAGGAAATAAGGTAATGCCTACCGCATCCGTTAAAATCACAGTGGATGATGATGAAATTATAAATTCCGGTGTAGGGTTAGGTCCTGTTGACGCTGCAATCAATGCTTTAAAGGATTTGGACATATTTAACGATATTGATTTGATAGAATATCACGTAGATTCACTCACCGGAGGTACTGACGCTTTCATTGATGTGATAATCAAACTTCAAAAGGAAGATAAGGTTGTTTCTGCAAGAGGTACTGAGGCCGATATTATCAATGCCAGTGTGAAGGCGTATATTGCTGGTGTAAATAGACTTTTAAGGGATTAACATGGATATGGATAACATAAAAATTTTAGGTTTTAGGGCAAACATAGATTCTGTTGGAGATACTCTTGATAGGATTAATTCCATTAAGAGGGATGGTGAGATTATCCAACTTCTGAATGCGGATTCCATAGTCAGTAAAAATCATATAATCCATGGTGTTAACCAGGCTTTCCTTGCATTTGAAAGGGGTGAAAACCTGGCCAAGGATATCAGTGTTGAAATCGTTTTGAGGTGTTCTGCTCAAAGACAGATTTCAAAGGCATTTAATCTGTTGGGGTTACATGAGGGGGAAATGAATTTATGTGCCGTTTTAATTAATTGTGATGATTATTCAGATGAGTTGTCCGGTCTTTTTACTTTGGATGAGAGTGTGCTGACACCTGATGATGAAAATCTGATTAAGGTTTATAATATAGGTGAGGTAGAGCTTGAAAACATGTCAGTTGAAGAAATCATCATTGACAGAATAACTAAACTTGCAGTTGACTACTGACCTCTTCAATTATCATGTCTAATTTTTCTTTTCTAAGGCAGGCATAGTCAAGGTTTTTTATCTCTATGCATATTGCCTTCTGTTTTACCCTGTTGTAATTTGGACAGGTGGTTATGAAGCCGCTTTTTTGGGTGGTCAGTGTCTTTTTCAAATCCCAACATATTGCTTTTGCATTATCGTGTGGAATAATTACATTTATGCCTCTTTTATTTGCATGTAATGTGTTAGGTATATGTTTTTTTACATAGTCTGTTGCATTTAATGTAAGTTCCAGATTATTTTTAACATTTTGAATTTCATTATCTATACCACTACATACAATCTGTGATGTTTTGCTTAGTTTTTGTGGCAATGATGTTTTCTTGAATATTTCCTCATCGTCTGTGGAGATGAATCCTCCCTCTCCGACATTGATGATTTTTGGAGATCCGGTTGATGCAAGAATGATGTCTGAATGTCTGCCCAGCAAGTCCTTTTTATCACCGACACCCGCCGATGCATCCTCAATGGTTAGAATATCATTACTTTTGCAGTATTTGGTGATTGCTTTGATATCCTGCTCGCCGCAATATCCTGCAAAGCTTGTAAAAATTAGCGCTGATGAGTCTGGGATTTCCAACTCGTCCAGGTAATCGGTATTGATCAGTCCTGAATCGGTTTTTATGGTTATGATGTTTTTGTTTAAGAACCTGGCAATCTGTTTAAATCCGTGCCATCCTCCCTGGTCGGGGATTATGACGTCTCCTTCAACAGCTGAAAGCGCAATGAAAATGCTGTTGTTTCCGCTGGATGTGACCTTCGCATATTCCTTATCGGTCAAATCCCTGATCTGTTCGATACAACTCTTTTCATAGTCCTTTTCAATATTTCCTTTTGCAACTTCAGACATGATTTCCAAAGTTTCGCTGCTTGGGGTTTTAAACTTAAACATTCTTCTCACTTTTAAAGTACATATCCAATGTGGTCTGTTTTGTGTGAAGCATTTCATTCAGCAGTGTTCCCTGTTTGACGTATCTGCTGATAGGTATCTTTAATTTGGTTCCGGCATATTCCAGACATTTCTCCAATGTTTCAAATTCAAGGTAGGGTCTCATCATTGCTTCTTTGATGTTTTCCCTTACGTTGAAAACGCCCAGTGGCACATATCCGTCATACGCTTCCCTTAAAATTATCAGACCGGACTGTTTTTTGATTTTAAGCAGATAATCAAGAACTGCCATCTTTGCGGTGTAGTAGCATCCTCCGACAATGGAGTATTCCTTTTTGCCGCCGTTGGTTTCATAGTCTGAAAAGATCAACTCTTCATTTTTCATAAGTTGGATGAATGCCTCATACCATTCATATTGCCATTCGGTTGGGGTTAAAATGATTACATAATAATTGTTCAATGCACCGAATTCAAAAACCCTGTATGTATCCAGATTTTCAAACTTGCGCACTTCCTTTAAGAACTGGTCTGCCAGCGTTGAATCGCATGCTGTAATTGACCAGCGTGTTGGAACCAGTTTTCTTCGGTTTTTGGTTCCGATGGCACCCACTGAAAATGCCTTCTGCATAGCCGTAAACGGAACATCCTTGTTGTGCAGGTTTAAAACCGCATCTCTTGCATTCAGGTCTGTGTCATAGAATGTCTTTTCCAGCTGTTTGTCCCATCTAACCGCATCAATGTCAAACTTTTCAATGACTGCACTTGGACCGTGGGGCATGCTGTCTTCGGTTAGAAGTGATCCCCTCGGACGCTTTCCGAATGTTGCCTCGCTGTCGATTGATTTGGATGCAAGGGATATGTCCTGGAGTTTTTCCACAAATGGATTTTCCAAGTCATCAATTTTTATCAGCTGTTTTCCGCGCACAAGATTCATACGGTAGTTTATGATTTCATCCTGTGTCTTGTTCTGTCCAATCCATGATTCCGGTGAATCCATTATTGATGTGTCACCCATCTGTGAACTCATCATCGGTCCGGCATATACTTTAGGATAGGACCATCTGCCGATAAAGACTGATGGAGGGGTTGTTCCTTCGAGATTCTTCCCGACCTTGACAGACTTCATCTGTATCTGTTCTGTCAGTTTGGCTAAATATGCATTTTTTGTGGTTTTCATAATTCTTTAAAAAAAAGTAAAAGTAAATACTATTGGTTAGAATAGTATTTAGCAGAATTCGATGGTTGCAGGTGGTTTGTCACTAACTGATAATGCGACATGAGTAACTTCTGAAATTTCAGAGGTGATTCTTTTTGAGATGGTCTGTACGACTTCCCAAGGAAGTTCAGCAACTGATGCGGTCATGGCATCAATTGAGTTCACTACTCTGACAACTACCAGATAACCGAAGTCCCTTTGGTCTCCTTTAACTCCAGTAACTTTGGTGTCGGTTAAAACAGCGAAATATTGCCATACCTCTTTATCGATACCTGCAGCTTCAATTTCATCGCAAACAATCTTATTTGCTTTTCTACAGATTTCAACGTTTTCTCTGGTCAATGCTCCAACAACACGTACACCGAGTCCAGGTCCTGGGAATGGTTGTCTGTATACTGTTGTTGCAGGCAAATCAAGTTCATCACCGATTTCCCTTACTTCATCCTTGTATAAGTCACGGATAGGTTCACATAATTCCAGAACCATACCGTTTGGAAGTGCAAGGTTGTGGTGGGATTTGATTTCACCTTTGGTTTCAATCCAATCAGGTGCGATTGTACCTTGAACAAGGTATTTTGCATCGACTTTTTCTGCTTCTCTTTCGAATACGTCTATGAATATTTTTCCAATGATTTTACGTTTTTCTTCAGGGTCTTCCACACCAGCAAGCGCATCCATAAACTCGTCGGATGCATCGACAAACTTGAAGTTCAGTCTGTCTTTGAAGGTGTTGGTTACCTGTTCAACTTCACCTGCTCTTAAAAGACCGTGGTCAACAAAAATTGCAGTTAAGTTATCGCCGATAGCTTCCTGTACAAGTACGGAACATACTGAACTGTCAACTCCACCTGATAAAGCGATTATTGCTTTTTCATCACCGATTTGATCCTTGATTTTTTTAACTGCATCTTCAATAAATTCTTTAGGACTTAACATTTTATTCCTCTTCATCTTCTTCTTCGTAATCTTCAATGAGTTGTTTTATCATTGCTTCTAAACCGTTATCGTTACCGGATTCGATTGCTTCAAAAATATCGTCAAACTTAACGTATTTTTCGAGTTTTACAGATTTTGCTCCAATACCTGCGATTTTAAATCCATACTCTTCATCTCCGATAGGGATATTGATGAATTGTCTTTTTAATCCGGTTTTAAATTCATTTGCCTTGTCTCTTAAATCGTCAGCGTTATCAATCATTGTTACACCTATTCTTGACATATCTTATAGAAATTTTTAAATATTATTTCTCCTTTTGGAGTGTGATGAACTTCAGGATGGAATTGTATTCCATATACGTCTTTGTCTTTATGCTTGAATGACTCAACGTCACATAAAGTGGAACTGGCAAGTATTTCGAATTCTTCAGGAATTGTTTTCACTTCATCCTTGTGTGAAGACCAAACATCCATTTCAGGGGCCAGCCCTTCAAATAAGTTTTCATCTTTATTTATATTTATTTTAACTTGAGCATAACTTTCAGTGTCGGATGTGGTAACCTCTCCACCGTAGGCCTTAGCAATCAATTGGTGTCCGAGACAAATTCCAAGAATCGGAATATCAAAATGTTTGATGTACTCTTCACTGTTACCTGCACCCTCAAGGGATGGTCCTCCACCTAAAATAAGTCCGATCGGATTTTTAGCTTCAATTTCCTCTATTGTAAGAGTGTTTGAAACGAGTTCGGACGGAATATTGAGGTATTGCAAACTTCTTTGTATTCTGTGATTGTATTGTCCCTTGTTATTAATTACTAATATTGTCATCATTATACTCCATTAAAATATAATGATATTATTTTTGATTTTTATAATAATTAAATATTATTCTATAATTTTTATAGATTGTGCAATTTGTGTGATGAATTCCACATCTCCTCCCTCAACAATAATGTAGTGTGTGTCGTCATGATATATCACTGCAACATCAGTGTCATTGGCACCGTCAATCACTTGTGTATTGATGCATCTTGTCAGCTTGTCTGAGAGCTTGGTCACATTATTTGCCTTATCTTGGGTCATGTTTTCTATTGAAGATTTGGTGAAGTCTATCTTTTCGCCATTTTGTGAATAGTATTCGTTTTCGATGTATTGCTTGTTGAATGAGGTGATTGTCAAATCATCACTTCTGCTTCTGTGACCCTCCTTGATTGTGGGGTCGTCCAGATCAAGGTCCATAAATTTAGTTCCCGCAGGAACTTCAACTGAAAACTCCTTAAAATTAACTGTTTCTTTTTGATTGTTCAATCCAAATCCGATTGCAATCAAAACTGCAATTATAAAAATTAAAATCAGTGTATTCCTATTCTTTTTTTTCATATATTAATGTATTGTAAAAAATAGTATATATATATTAAAAAAAGAGAAGCACCACAAATTTATATATTAAGATTAATATATTTGAATTACATGGAACTTCAAGATTTGATATTTGTAATTGTCGCTATATTGATAGCAGTGGCCTTATTGAAAATATTCATGTGGTTACTGCCTGTAATTGTTGTATTGGTTATTGCATTCTTTATTTACATGTTCTTGCAAGAACGTTACTAGCTTAAGTCGTGGTATGCTGAAGTTGCAGCCACTGCACCTTCGCCACATGCAACAATCCACTGTTTTAGACCAACACAAACATCACCTATTGCATAAACATAATCCACATTGGTTTTCTGTTCAGTGTCAATGATAATGTGTCCGGACGGATCCAGTTCTACACCCAGCTGTTTTGCAAGTTCGGTGTGCGGAATGTAACCTACGCTGATGAACACTCCGTTTATCGGAAGTTCTGAAAGTTCACCTGTTTTTGTGTCTTTCAATATTACTGATTCAACAAGCATTTTGCCTTTGATTTCTTCAACGGTAGCGTTGAGAATTGTGTTGATTCCGGCTTCTTTGATTTGGTTTTGCAATTCTCTTTGTGCACGGAATTCGTCCCTTCTGTGGATTAGGGTAACGTTTGCACCTAAATTGTTCAGGTATAATGCCTCCTGAAGTGCACTGTTTCCTCCACCCACCATGACGATGTCACGGCCCTGGAAGAAAAATCCGTCACATGTTGCACAGTAGCTGACGCCCTTTCCCTTGAATTCCTCTTCTCCTTTGGCTTCAAGGTGTCTGTGTGAACTTCCTGTTGCAAGAATTATTGTTTTTGAGAGATATTCGTCCTTGTTTGTTTTGACTGTGAAGCGGTATTCATCATCATTTTTGATTATTTCTGTTACCTCTTCCATTTCGTGCAGCTCACAGTTTTTAATCGCCTGGGCCTTCATCTTTTCAATCAGTTCCAAACCTGAAATGTTTTCAAAACCTGGATAGTTTTCCATTTCCGGAACTTCACGGCCAAGCCCTCCTGCAAGGTCACGGTCGATAATCAGGTTTTTTGTTCCCTGGCGGCCTGCATAAATTCCGGCGGTTAGCCCACCGGGTCCTGCTCCAATAATGATAATGTCATATTTTTCCATTTTGTTAACCTCAATATTATTATTTGATGGTATTGGTTAAAAAATAGTGGTAAAATAAAAAAGTTTTTTAAGGATTATAATAAATCCTTAACTGCGTTTTTAACGTCGCCTAAGTCTTCTGTTGGCTCGAATCTGCGAACAACATTTCCTTGGCGGTCAACTAGGAACTTGGTGAAGTTCCATTTGATGTCGTTGTTGTCTTTGTAGTGTCTGTCTTTTGCTTTTAACATCAGTTTCAATGCGGTTGCGCCTTTTCCCTTGATGTCTGTGAAAGGCTGTTCGTTTTTAATGTATTCAAATAAAGGATCTGCATTTTCACCGTTCACATCGATTTTATCAAAGATTTGGTATGGTACCAGCCATTTGTTGCGGCATACCTCTGCAATTTCTTCTGTGCTTCCAGGTGCCTGTGCACCGAATTGGTTGCATGGGAAATCGAGTATTTCAAAACCTTCATCCTTGAATTCATTGTAGATTTCGTTCAGTTCTGTGTATTGTGGTGTGAATCCGCATTTGGTTGCTGAATTTACGATCAATAATACTTTGTCTTTAAATTCAGAGAGGGAAACCATGTTTCCGTCACTGTCTTTTACTTCAAAATCATATACTGACATTTTCTGTTCTCCTTTTTTGTTTAAGCGGCATGCCTAAAAATTTCGGCATACCTAAATTTATTGTTTCAATATCTATCCTATTAAGTATATAAAGGTATTTGTACCTTTAAATCAATGTAATATAATCATTCATTTCTGGGTAATATATTTCTGACCATTTTGACTATCATATTTCAATTTTTTTGAGTCTGTAAAATTTTATAGGTTTCTTTCAAATCTTATTTTTTTTACAATTGAAATTTCACTTCGATAAAAATTCGTTTTAATTTTTCTTAAATTTAAAAACAAATGGTTAAAAAATAGTTAATTACTTAAATAAATGAGGACAAATAATAATTTATGACCAAACAAATTTTAAATTTCTCAATAGTAATATAGACTTTATAAAACTTAAACTTTTTGATTTTTCTGACAAAAAAATTGATCATGAAAAAATCATTTCAGAAACACTAAATAAAAACCCAAAAATTAAAAATACAAATCAAAAATTATTTTATATGAAAAATAACATATTTAGATACGATAATTCAATTTGTTAAGTTGTGGAAGCTATAAAATAATCAAAAAAGGTACAATAACAAAAAATAAACAAAATGTCAATGGAAACATCACAGAATTCAGAGAACAGCAATATCAATGCAAAAAATCTAACAAAAAAATTCGGAATAAACAACAATCCACTAATAAAAAAATATAAACAATATTTGCAAGAAATAATTGATAAAATACCTGAAATAATGGGAATTGGATATCAATCACTTCGTAAAATAAGCAAATACTTCCAATTATTCCTTAGAATACAAATATCTCACCAAACAATCCGAAACCAAAATCACGAAGAAACAATCACCAACAAGAAATTCGAATATTCTGGCTACTATTTATATGATGAGCAATTTTAAGACTCAATGGAGTTAGACACTACAGATAAACATTATATGATGCAATACTCAATATTTCAGCCTCAGAAAGAATTGTACATCGCAGAATGCCAAAAAACACGAAAAATTTATCCTAGATTCAACTGCAAATAAACCATTTATTTGCTTAACAACAGATTTATTCTCAATGTATCGTAATGTAGCAGATAAAATAGGAGTAAAACATCAATTATGTACATTTCACATATTTCAAACAATTAATCACAAATTAAAGTGTATTGTCGGTGAAATAAGATAAATTGTAAAAAAAAGAGATTATATTACGAAAATGCGCAAGAATTAAAAAATTGCTTCAGAAAAAATTCAAAACAAGAAGCAATCGAGCAATTTAAACAATATTTACAGAATTACAGTGCCATTCCAGTAGAATTTAAAGATTTCATAAGAAAATATATCATAAATTACTTCCACAGCTATGTAGAACACTTAGATGATGAAAATATAGAAAAAACATCAAATAAAGTAGAAAATTACTACAGACAAACCAATCCAGAAGTAATAAAGAAATTATGCAAAACTAAAAAAAGGAATTCTGACATTTTTAGACTTCCAAATGCAAAATTGGACACAAAAATATTTAAAAAATCAAATAAATCTATAAAATTTTACCGACTCAAATTAATCAGAATACTTTAATGTTTTTGAAGCCGAAAAAATCTCTGCTCCAGTTGACTTCATGTTTAATATCTTGGATTTTCATATCATATGATTTCTTTTCACAATATTTTTCTTGAAACATTTTTTGTTTTTTAAAACCGTCATCGGAAGAATTTACCATGTTAATGCTTGACTCAATGAAACTCATAGTATCACCTTATAATCATCATGTGCAAATTATCATTCATGTTCCTTGCACTTGTTAATTTATATATTGGGGATTTATATAAAGTTTTTCGACTGTAAGTGCCTATTTGCATTGTAAAATTAAAAATAAATTATTAATAGTTCTTATATTTAAAATCAGATGATTCTATATTGTTTAATAATATTAAAAAGATAATTGGAATTCTATAAAATTTAAAGTTTTTTCAAAAAAGAGAGTAGTTTGGTGTTTAAGTGACTAGCTTAAACACCCTTTTGAGGAAAATTATATTTTGGCAGATTTTAAATTTTCCAACGACTTGTATTTAACGAATTTATAATGCTTTTGGCAGTTAAGCATTATATGTTGTGTATTATGTTGAACATATTGGACCAGTAAAATTGTGAAAATATAATTCAATAGATTCCAATTTTGGAGAGTTTTCATTATTTGACTAATGATTAGAGTGTTTTAGGTAAACCTAAATTTCATCTCTACTTATTACTTTGTCGTGATAGTATATAAAGCTTTCTATTTTTTTAGGCATACCTAAAAATTGGTGATGGTTTTTTGGTAAAATTATTTTCTGTTTTCCAGATCTTCAGCAACCTTTTTGGCAACATACTCTCCTGAAAGTAGCATTCCTCCAAAAATTGGTCCCATACGCTGTGATCCGTGAACTGCATTTGCAGCCATTCCGGTAACGTATAATCCTGGATACACTTCATTTACATTGTCGAGTATTTTGCCTTCGGCCCTGTCTGCCCACATGGATTTTTCACCCATGATCTTTCCGGTCTGTGTGTTGAGGGGTTCCTCCATTTTTTCCTGTACAATTTTGATAATTTCCAATGGGTGTCCTGTTGCATCAATAACTGCACGGGATCTTACTGTTAGTGGGTCTATATGTAGACCACTCATTTCAACTGAACTCCAGTTGAGCACCACTCCGTTTATTCCGTTTTCACGTACCATTAAATCCTCAATTGACATGAGATTAAACACTTTAAGACCAGCTTGAGTGGCTTTAGATGTAAGTGTTGAGGTGCACTCTATGGAGTCCACCACATAGTAGTTGTCCTGATATTTTTTGTAGTTGATTCCGAATTCATCAAGAATTCTTCTTCCTTCCTCCTGGACTACAACTTTGTTGAACATCATTCCACCTCCCCACATTCCTCCGCCTATGGAGAGTTTTCTTTCAAACAGTGCAACTTTATATCCTGCTTTTGCAAGATAATAACCTGCAGTAATTCCGGAGGGGCCTCCGCCACCAATGGCTACATCAATGTCTGTGTAGTCGAGAAAGTCGTTCATAAACTCTTCTATGATTGCTCTTGAAACAATAATGTCATCTAATTTTTCCACATTATCACCATCTTATAATCTGATATCTGTGATATATAATATTTCCTTAAAATATGAATATTTTATATTAAAAATTTTTAAAATCCTTTTTTGATTAAATTTTCTTAAAAACATCATTTAAAAATGTACAAAATATAGATTTGAAATTAATATTCTGGAAAAATGAGTTAATATCTGATATTAAATAGAAATACTAATATAAAATTTAAAAAAGAGTTTTTTGGAAACTCAATTGAGTTTCCCTAGATTAATTTTTGAATTTCTTCACGAACAACCTGGTTAACCAATTTTCCATCGGCTTTTCCTTTAAGTTGTTTCATGCACATTCCCATCAAAGGACCCATGGCACCCATCTGACGTTCTTTAACCATTGCCTCATTGTTTGCAACAATTTCGGAAATGATGCTTACAACGTCATCATCGCTGAGCATGGTCAGGTTGTTTTTCTCAGCAATTTCAGATATGTCCATATCAGGAGCTTTAATGGTTTCAACAGCCAATTTACGAACGCTGTCCTTTGCAATTTTACCTTCGCCAAGTAATGTGAAAATTCCCTTGAAGTGATCAAGAGTCAATATGCTGATGTCATGGCCTTCCCTTTTGATTTCACGTAAATCGTAAGCTAAAAGTGAAGCGACCGGTGTTGCATCAACATCAACATCTGCTAAAATTGCTTCAAACATGTCTGCTTCCTGTCTTTTGACAAGCTGGCTAGCCAAGTCTTCACTTAACTTGTATTCCTCAATGATTCTTGCCTGTTTTACATCAGGAAGTTCCGGTAAATCGTTAGCTATTGGCTCAACCCTGTCAGGGGTGATTTTGAATAATGGAATATCGGTTTCAAGATACATCCTGTTTGCTGTAGGAAGTGGTCTCATGTATTCGGTGTTACCGTCTTCAAGTGCCTTACGGGTTTCTTCAACAACACCTTCAAGACCGAGATTTGCCCTTCTTTTAACTTCTTCAAGTGCGGAAATGGCAATGTCCTCATCATGTGCAACAATGATGAATGCATCATCTTCACCGATGTTTAAGAATTCGCTTACCTTGTCGACTTCCTCTTGGGTTATGCCGTATGCAGGCAATTCGTCTGAGTGGAAAATTCCTGAAACTCCACGTTTTTTAGCATAACTTGCAATTTCAGTACCGAATCTTCTGCCTGGCTGTACTTCACGGCCGATTTGTCCGTCAAAACCTTTCAATACAACTGCCTTAATGGTTTCGGCGGATTTCAATATTTTGGACTCAGTATCCTCAAACAGTTCATCCAAGTCATGGATTTCTTCCAGCACTTCAGCGTTTCTTGCTTCAAGCTGTTTTTTGATATCGATTAATTCCAATTGTCTTTGGACTTCACGGTTCACGATTTCAGCCATCAGGTCAAGGTCCTGAACACCCTTGATTTCAACACGTGCACCTTCTGCAATGGAAATGTTCAAATCCTGTCTGATGGTACCTAATCCTCTTTTAACATTGGTACTTCTTAGGATTTGACCAAGCATATATGCAACTTCCCTTACCTGGTCAGGATGGTGCATTGAAGGGTCTGTTGTGATTTCAGCCAATGGTATTCCTAAACGGTCAAGTCTGAATTCTGTAAATCCGTCTTTTGTTTCAACTCTTCTTGCAGCGTCCTCTTCAAGACCAAGGCTTTCAATGATTACCTTACCGTATGGTGTGTCAAGATATCCGTCGGTTGCAACCATACCGGTTCTCTGGAACCCTCCGGTGTTACTTCCGTCGATTACCTGTTTACGCATGGTATGGAATTCATCAACGATGTGCATGTTCATTAGGCATGCTATTGTTATACAGATGTCAAGAGCCTCTTCATTTAGACTGTGAGGTGGCTCATCATCGTTTTCAACAAGACAAGTATGCTTTTCAAAGTTTTCATATTTGAAATTCAGTCCCCTAAGTGATTCCTGAAGTGCAGCACGGTCGATTTCACCAAGTTCTGATTGGGTTGGCCTGAGTTTTCTTTGAACGAGCTCGTCAAAATCATCGTCAACAAGTTCTGTTTTACAGTGACAGAACAGTTTATGTTGACTGTTTAACTGTTGGTGAATTTCAAGTCCCATTTTCAATCCTAATTTTTCATAATCATAATCCATGCTATCACCTTAGTTTAAGAAATCCCTGATTGAGGATTTTTGTGAAATTTCACCTGCTATGTCTGTTTGCATAATCTCTTTAACTTCTGCGTAATCGTCACTTTGACCTAATGCCCAGCATAATTTGACATATGTGGTTTCAGGAGTCATGTCCAAACCGGATATCACTCCAGCATCCAGTATTTCACGTCCGGTTGAGTAAACGTTCATGTTGACCCTTCCGTAAAGGCACTGTGAAGTCATGATGACAGGAATGTTTTCATCTTGTGCTCTTTTAAATGAGTCAATAAGGTTGTTTGGAACATGTCCAAGACCGGTTCCTTCAATTACAAGACCTTTGTAGCCTTTGTCAATGTGATATTCAATGTATTCCTCAGATATTCCAGGAAAACTTTTGATCAATCCGACTTTTTCCTCGAAAGCGGTGTTTAATTCCAGTTCGTTTTCGCCACGTTTGGTGTATGAGTATTCAGGATTGATGTTTACCTTCTTGTCTTCGATTTTAGCTATTGGCTGAGCATTGATGCTTCTGAAGGTGTCCCTTCTTGAAGTATGCATTTTCCTTACCTTTGTTCCCTTATGGAGGTAGGTGTATTTGTCGTTTAAACTTCCATGCATACAGACGCAAACCTCTGCAATGTCTGATTTTGCAGCTATCACTGAATCGATCAGGTTGATGTTTGCATCACTTGAAGGTCTGTCTGAACTTCTCTGAGCACCTGTAACAATAACTGGAACAGGGGTTTTCAACATAAAACTCAATGCCGCTGAGGTATAGTGCATTGTGTCTGTACCGTGAGCTATCACAATACCGTCGGCACCATCTGAAATGTCATTGGCCACCTCTTCTGCAGCCTTTGCCCAGTATTCAGGCTTCATGTTTTCACTTAGGATATTGTATAATGCCTTTACATTGTAGTTGGCATAATCCAAAAGTTCAGGATTTGCCTTTACAAGGTCGGATGCAGTAAATTTAGGGTGCACCGCACCGGTACGGTAATCGATAACTGATGATACGGTTCCTCCGGTTGACACGATTGAAATGTTCTGTTTTGAATCGTCATGGGGAATTTCAGTCTCATCATAACCGATTTTCGGTTTTTCTCCTTTTTCTATAAGCTCAGCGGTAGTACCTTCGATAGCTACACCAATATTGTATCCGCTTGACAGTTTGATTACAAGGTATCCGTCATCGGCGTCTTCAGGCCTGTCAAGTAGGATACCGGTATAGGTGATATCCTCTTTATGCACTTTGATGGTATCTCCTATACTTAAACCGTAATTTTCAATATATTTTTCACTATTTTCCTTATATGTCATTAAATCACACTATGAATTGTTTTTAATCCATTCTGCTCCTGCTTTCAATACGTCAATGTTTACGTCAATGACTTTTGGTTTGGATGCAAACATTTCACGAATAGCATTTTCATAGGATTCACGTTTTAAAACATCGCCTAATTCAGTTAAAGCTCCTAAAAGTGCTGTGTTAGCGGTTCTGGCATTTCCGTGTTCTTCTGCTATGTCAACACAAGGCATTGCAATAACCTTCACGTCACGATCTGTTTCAAAATCGCCGATTTTAGCGTCGTATAGTATAACTCCTCCTTCCTTGACGTCCTGTGAGAACTGTTCAAGTGAAGGTTTGTTTAAAGCGATAAGAATGTCAATGTCATCAACAACAGGTGTACCGATGGTTTCATTTGAGATAACCACTGAACAGTTGGATTTTCCTCCCCTTTGTTCAGGTCCGTAGCTTGGATACCATGAAACATGCTTTCCTTCAGCACATGCCGCTTGAGCTATTGTTAAACCTGCACTCAATACGCCCTGACCTCCGAATCCGGAAACCTTGATGCTGACAGGTTCAATATCCTCATCGACATATCCTACATCATCGCCTCTATTAACATTAAAGATTTTATCCAATGATTCAGTTGAGAAATCACTTGCAGGCCTTTGAACAGGTTGTTTAGTATATAGATTATTTCTGAAGTTTTTAACAGGGAATTCTTTTTCCATTTGTTCTTCAATGAATTTCTGTGCACTTACAACATCCTGTTTTAAGTTGGTTGGGCAAGGTGACAGAACTTCAACGAATGAATAACCTTTTCCTTCTTTTTGAACGGTCAATGCCTGTTTGATTGCATATTTTGCAAGTCTGATTTTTAAAGGATTAGCAAGTGAAACCCTTTCGATAAATACAGGTGCTTTAAGAGTGTTGATTAACTCACACATATGTGTAGGGTGTCCTGCATAATCAGGATCTCTTCCGGTTTGACATGTAACTGTTTTTTCACCAATCAATGTGGTTGGAGCCATTTGTCCACCTGTCATACCGTAAACGGTGTTGTTTACGAAGAATACTGCAATTTTTTCTCCACGGTTTGCAGCCTGTAATGTTTCATTCAAACCGATTGATGCAAGGTCTCCATCTCCCTGATAACTCATGACAATCGCATTGTCTTCAGCTCTTGAAATTCCTGTAGCTACTGCAGGTGCTCTTCCGTGAGCGGTCTGGAAGTTACCGCAGTTGAAGTAGAAATAAGCATATACGGAACATCCAACTGGGGAAATCATAACGCATCTTTCCTGTATTCCAAGTTCATCCATACATTCTGCTATTAATTTATGTAAGATACCGTGTCCACAACCAGCACAGTAGTGAGTAGATTTAATGTTGGTTCCTTTTCTAGGATACTCTTCTAAAAGGGATTGTGGATTTCTACGGATTTGTAATTCATAATCTTTGTCATTAAATTCTTGTTCACTCATTTTTCCACATCCTTAATCTATAATATTTGGACTAGCTTTCTCTTCACTTCTTTTTGAAGTGTCAATTTCTTCATCGAGTCCTGCGATTTCATAAATCTTAGCGAGCACATGTTTAAGTTCAATGAGGTTTCCACCCATTCTGTTAACAAGATATGTGTCTTCTCTTCTGAGTGCAGCATATTGAACATCTCTTAACAGTTGGCCGTTACTCATCTCAACTGAGATAAAACTAACTCCTTTATCAGATAATTCCTTAATTCTATCAATTGGGAATGGGCTTAATGTTATAGGCCTTAAAAGTCCAACTTTAACGCCTTTTTCACGTGCTTTATCAACAGCTGATCTTGCAATACGGCTGCTTATACCATATGATACCAAAACGATTTCCGCATCTTCCACTTGATATTCATCAACAATGACTTCTTCAGCATCGATTTTAGCGTATTTTTCCTGAAGTTTGTAGTTGAAATCCTCTAGCTCATTGAAATCATTGAAAATGGAGGTAATGAGATTATCCATTGTTTCTGCATTTCCTTTTACTGCCCAAGGCTTGTCATTTGCAGGTTCAATTGCCTTTTCAGGGAAAACTAATGGTTCAGCCATTTGACCTAATGTTCCATCTGCTAAAACAACAACTGGGTTTCTCCATTTGTCTGCAAGTTCAAATGCCTTCATGGTCAAGTCACACATTTCCTGAACGCTGTTTGGAGCTAAAACTATGTTTTTATAGTTTCCATGGCCTCCACCATGAACAATCTGATTGTAGTCTCCCTGTTCCGGTCCGATGTTTCCAAGTCCAGGTCCTGCTCTCATGATGTCAACGATGACTGCAGGCAGTTCAGCACCTGCCAGGAAAGTGAAACCTTCCTGCATCAAACTAATACCTGGTCCTGAAGATGAGGTCATTACTCTGTGGCCGGTTCCTGATGCACCATAAACCATGTTGATGGATGCCTCTTCACTTTCAGCCTGTACAAAGTTTCTTCCAACCATAGGGAAGTATTTTGAAGCTTCATGTAAAATTTCACTTGCAGGAGTAATTGGGTATCCAAAGAAACAGTCACAACCGGCATACATTGCACCAATGACAACTGCGGTGTTTCCTTTTACCATTTGATTGCTCATTTTAGTTTCCTCCTTTATTGGCCACTTTGGCCTTAATCATTTTTGCAACACTGTCGTTGACAATATTTTTTATTTGATGTACTTCAAGTCCTAATGGTTCAGGGCATGTAAAGTAACAGTCTTTACATCCGGTACAACCATTGCCGCTGTAATAAGCATATTGATATCCTGCGTCGTTCATATCTTCTGAAAGTAATATTGCGTTTTGAGGACATCCTGTGATGCATCTCATACATCCTTTACAAATTTCCTTATTTATAACTGGATAAGATATTTCCTCTATCATTATATCATCTAACTCATTGATTATCGTTTTCTCTTATTTCAACTCTTCTTATTTTACCACTGATTGTTTCTGGAATTTCATCTGTGTATTCAATCATTCTTGGGTATTTATAAGGAGCTGTAACTCTTTTAACATGATTTTGAATGTCTTTTGTAAGTGAATCTGATGGTTCAAAGCCAGGCTGCAATATGATTGTTGCCTTTACGATTTGGCCTCTCACTTCATCAGGATAAGCGGTAATTGCACAGTTTTGGACTGCTTCGTGTGATAATACTGCACTTTCAACTTCGTACGGTCCGATACGGTAACCTGAAGACTTGATTATGTCGTCGTTTCTTCCAACAAAGTGGACGTATCCGTCCTCATCTATCCATGCGGTGTCTCCGCAGTGGTAGTATCCGTGATGGATCTGCTTTTTGTATTTTTCATCATCATTGACGTAATCCTTAAACAGTCCTGGATTAGGACCGTCTTCTAATTTGAAACAAAGTTCTCCTTCGTCACCGATTTCCACGCTTTCATGATTTTCATCAAGCAGTCTCAAATCAAACAATGGGGAAGGTTTTCCGATGGATCCCACTTTTGCATCCAACCATATGAATGTTCCAATTGATAATGTGGTTTCTGTCTGACCGAATCCTTCCTTAATTCTCAAACCTGAGATGTCATAGAATCTTTCTGAAACCTCCGGAGGAAGTGGTTCTCCTGCAGTGGTTACATATGTCATGTTTGAAAAGTCATATCCTTGGATATTTTCCTTAATCAGGAATCTGTAGACTGTTGGTGGTGCACAGAAAGTGTTCACCTTGTATTTTATAACATTCTCCAATAATTTTATTCCATTGAATCTGTCGTAATCGTAAATGAATATTGAGGTTCCTGCAATCCATTGACCGTAAAGGTTTCCCCATACTGCTTTTCCCCAACCGGTATCGGCAGCGGTATGGTGAATTCCATCCTCTACAACGTTATGCCAATATTTTGCAGTTGGAATGTGTCCTAATGAGTAGGTATGTTTATGTGATACCATTTTTGGAAGTCCGCTGGTTCCGGAGGTAAAGTAGATTAAAAAGATTTCTTCTGCATAGGTTTTGTCTTCTCCGGTAGGTCTTTCAAATACCGGACTTTCCTCTTTTATTGCCTCATTGAAGTTTATCCAACCGTCCCTTTCGGTTTCGATAACTAATTTAGGTATGTCAATGCCCAGAGATTTTTCTGCTTCTTCATAATCTGGAAGTAATGTGTCCTCTTCAATTGAGACTACCATTTTCACATTTGCCTCTTTTAACCTGAAGTCAAGGTCATGAAGCTTGAGCATGTGTGTTCCAGGAATTGGTATTGCACCGATTTTATGTAGTGCAACCATACAGAACCACCATTCGTATCTGTTTTTAAGGGTGAGCATTACACAGTCACCTTTTTTGATTCCTAATCTTTTGAATAGGTTTGCAGTTCTGTTGGAGTATTCCTTCATGTCTTTGAATGTGAAGGTATGCTCCTCATCATGGTCGTTTACCCAGATAAGTGCGATTTTTTCAGGATCGATTTCGGCGTATTTGTCTACTACATCAAATCCGAAATTGTAATCATCTTCATATTTAAGCTTAAAATTTTCGTAAAAGTCTTCATAAGAGTTGAAATCAACTCTTTCTACAAAATCTCCTATAACTGAAGTCATTAAATTATCTCCTATAAATATTATATTATTACTGCTAAGAATTTAGCGGGTTTGTCGTTAAGCGCTACCATCGCGTGTCTGTGTGCTGAATCGAAGAATATTGAATCTCCTTCATTGAGCACGATTTCGTTGTTGTGGATATATATTTTTAAGGAACCTTCTAGGACATAGTTGAATTCCTGTCCTGGGTGGGAGTTAAGTGAAGGCACAGGGTTCTTTTCAGGGTCTACCACCACGATAAAGGTTTCAGCCTTTTTGTGAATGAAATTAGAACATAGGTTTTGATGTGTGTATTCCTTTCTTCTGTCGACTGAAACTCCCTTGTCTGCACGGGTAACATCGAAGATGCTCATTCTGCTTTCTTCACCTGTTAATAATAATCCTAAATCAACTTTGAAAATCTGTGCAAGTTCGTATAAGAAGCTTGCTGGAATGTCTACTTCAGCGTTTTCATATTGGATGTAGGTTTCTTGGGTAATGTTCAAGTCATCTGCAATTTCTTTAATAGTAATGTCGGACAATTCTCTCAATTCTCTAATTCTATTTCCAATATCTTTGTTGTATTCATTCATTTTTTAAACACCTATTTTTCTAATTGATTTTATAAGTATATTATAATATATATTATAATATTATATGTTTTAATTTTCGAATTATATAAACCTTGTTAAGAATCGTTGGAATTTATTGTAAATCAGTTGAACAAAAAATTTTTAATTGGTAAATGATGTTACATTTTTAGAAAGTTTTATATATTTCAAACAATAATTTTAATTTAATAAAATTAGGGAGTATATAAAAATGTCATCTAATGATATTGGTACTAATGTAATATTCAAAAAACAATTAGGTTTAAACTACGAAATTGATCAAAAATACGTCGGTTTAAAAATGAAGGAGAATAACATATTGTCTATTAATTTCAGAGTACCGGGAGCTTTAAAGGATGAAATTGAAGCATACTTTAAAAAATTTAAATTAGGTGAGCCAATAATGGTCGATATTGGTGGAACCGGTGACATCAAATGTGACTTTAAAGGATTATCACCAGTTCTTAAAAATAAAGATGAATTAGACCAATACTTTATCTCAGCTACAGTACAAGAAGATAAACAGTATGATCCTTTAGAAGAAGAAAAATGTGAAACTTGTAGTGGATGCGGATTCCACTAACTTTAACTTTTTTTAGATATACTCATTTTTGAGCTTTTTGGCTTCTTTTATAATGTAAATTATTAACAGTACTGACCCGATTATTGATATGATTAATGATGGTATGACTAGCGGGAATTGTGCCAGGAAAATGTCTATCTGTGTAGTTTCAAGTATTGTTGCCACAAGATTATTTATGAAATGAACGCTCATCGGAATCAGGATATTGTCTGTTTTTAGGTATAGTATGCACATGCAGATTCCAAACAGGAATGCGCTTGTCATTCCTCCGAAGTCATGTCCGATTGCAAAGAGAAATGATGAGATTAGCATTGCAGGTATGATTCCTGTTCTGATTTTAAGCCTATTGAATAGGACTCCTCTAAATACAAGTTCCTCCACAATCGGTGCAAAAATTATAGATCCGATGGCTTCAAGGATAATTACGCCTGCATCGACATTTATGGTTTCAATGTCCCACATTGATATCCAGTTCGGATCATTGAATCCGCTTATTATGTCTGCTGTGGATATCAGAAGCATGAATAGTGATGCAAACAGTAAGTTGATTAAAAATACGTACAAGATCTCTTTTTTATTGCTGTCTTCAAACAGATTTTCAATGTTTCTGTCAAGACCTCGTGTGCCTCGAAGTGCCCAGATAAACAATATTGCACCTATCAAAAAGAATACGATAAAGAACAATTCGTTGGATTCGTAAATTTCCGGAAAAATGGCTACGGCTATTCCGCTCAATATCACGGTTATGATTATTCCGACAATCAAATCCCTGATTTGAATTGTTCTTAGACGAACATTGAAATCGGTTACACTTTTATCCATAAAGTCACCTATAAGATTGTTCTAAACCAGTTGACAGTTTCCTGAAGTTGTGATTCGAAATTGGATGAATCAATCTTTAAATTGATTTTTTCCATGTTGCTTACATCTGCAAGGGAATGCCTGACATCTCCTAAGCGTTCTGGAAGATATTTAGGTTCCAGTTCGCTTCCCAGGGTGTCCCTGATTATCTCATATAATCTGTTTATTGTTATCTTTTTACCTGATGCAACATTCACCGCTCCATTGTAGTTTGATTTGCATGCGTTGATGTTTGCCTTAACGACATCTTCGACATAGACAAAATCACGGGTCTGTTCACCGTCTCCGTATATTTTCGCAGGTTTTCCTTCAAGAAGTGAACTGATGAAGTTTGGCATCACTGCCGCATAATGTGAATTCTTGTCCTGTTTTGGTCCAAAGACGTTGAAGTATCTTAATGCAGTGTAGTTTAGTCCGTAACTTTCATAAAATGACTTTAAGTAAACTTCACAGTTTGCCTTTGAAGCTGCATAGGGGGAAGTAGGCATGAACGGTTCTGTTTCTTTAAGGGGCATGTTTGTGTTCTGGCCATAGACGGCGGATGAGGATGAAAAGACGATTTTTTTAACATCATTGTCAACTGCTGATTTTAAAAGCTTAACGGTAGTATTGACATTTATTTCATTGCATTCTACTGGTTTTTCAACACTCAACGGCACACTTGCCATGGCTGCCATATGAAAAATATAATCTGTTCTGGAAGTAATGTCATCCAAATTAGTTTTACACAGATCTTCGTGGATAAATTCCAGATTATCGTGTTCAGGGTCGTTTAAATTTTTAATGTTTCCTGTGGATAGATTATCAATAATTGTAATCTCATTATCGTTTATTAATTCATTAGCGATATGAGAACCTATAAATCCTGCTCCACCGGTAATTAATATCTTTTTATTTTTCATTAAGCCACCATTAATTAATTTAAATTATAATTAAGCATCTATTACTATTTTTAAGTAACAATGTTTATATATTTTTATATGTATATTATTTTAATAAGAGGAGTCTAATAATATGTTTGATTTAGTGTTTGATACCATATATTTTGCTTCGTATAGTAATTTTTATGGGCTAGGCAGTGTAAGCATATCTTTATTTGATGTTATATTAGCTTATATTCTAACAATCTTATGTTCCATTATTGTAGCTTTAGTTTTAAGGTTACCGTTACTTCCTAGCAAACCATATAGGTATTCTTTTGATGTAAGTGCATTATATCCGACTCCAATAATAGCTATTGGGATTTTTTCAATATTTTTAGTTTTAAATTATACTTTCATGTATAATGGTTTGGTTTTGGCAGCTATTATAGGTGTTTTATCAGCATTATTTGTGAAATATTTGTTTGATTTTGTATTTCCAAAACCTCTGAATGATAATACGGGAGAGGATATAAATGAATGAGGTAATTGGAATAATAATTGCCGCAATTCTTTGTTGGTTGAATTTTGTAATTGTGGATACATATTTCGGACTTCCCGAGCAGCCTGGTGTAAGAGGAGCCAGGATTATTGGAAAAGATGTAGAAAAAAGAGGGGGAGATATCGCTGGTGGATTCTTCCAAGGAAACATTTTATGTTCTCCTGATGCGTCTGCTGGTACTTTAATGGCTTCTATTGGATATATGCTTTTAGGAATTCCTGGAGGGATTATTGCAGCATTCCTTATTTTTATTGGAAATAGGTTATGTGCTGATCCGGGATATGCAGGAACTACAGGTTCTTTAACAGCTACTGTAATAATATTTTTAACTTCATTCATCGGTTTAACTCCTGAAATGTTTATTGTAGGTATGGTTATAGCCATTTTCACAATAATGGGAATAGACCAAGCAAGAATGTCTGTAGTATTGGGAAAAATCGCTGAAAAATTCAATAGGCATGCTAGAGAGTGATTATATGTATGTTGAAATTATTGGAATTATAGTCATATTCGTAGCATTAAGGGCTTTAGTAACACAAAACAGGGCTGAAAGACTATTATATTTAAATGTTATCGGTTTTGGTGTTTCTGCAATTATTGCATTATTGATTAACACACCGTTTGCTCTTGTTGTTGCTGCAGCGTTCTTTATTTGTTCAACTATTAGTGCTAATGCTATTGCATATACTTTAAAAAGACTAGATGATGAGATATTGTTGGAGTGATATTATGGAGTTTCTAGTTTCAATAATTGCAATGGCTTTAATGCTTATAGGTTCATTTGGCATAATATTTCTGAAAAAACCTTTGGATAAGGTCATAATGTTTTCAATATTGGATGTGGGATTTGTTTTGGTTATTGCTTTGTTTAGGTATTTGGATGTTGCAATGTTTGCAGCGCTGGCAGGTCCGCTATCCACATTAGTATTTATCTTATCAATAGTTAAAATAAAAGAGATTAGACAAAATAAACTTGCAAGTGGTGAGATTCAATGATTGATGTTAATTTATTCTTTTATTTCGGTATCTTTTTAGCGATTGTCGGAAGCCTTGCCACCGCATGGGGTCCGGGAGTTAACGATCCGATTGTAAGGACATTCAATACTGAAGTCGCATCCATTGGAGTCTGTCTGGTATTGCTATGCTACAATCATGTATTGGCATTGTTGACATTGCTTGCAACTACTGTTATTATCAGTTTGATTTTATTTAGAGCAATCATTCGTTTGGAAGAGATGGGGGCAGATGTATGAGGATTGGAGTTTTATGGAATAAACTGGCAGACCCTAAGAATATTCCACGTCTTTTTGCATTCAGCCTTGGAATTATTTTAATCGTTGGATTGATTGTGCCTTTGGCTTTGAATCCTGACCAGTTGTATGTCAGGCCCGCTCCACAGGAGCAAATAGATGAAGGTTTGGCAATAGCACCATATGATAGGGGAGGACAACCGTTAACCCAACCTGGAGAAATTGATCCTCAGTATCCGGAAAATGCTGAGAGTTTGGGAATGATTACAGGTTATATGTCACCTCTGGCGCAGTGGATATCATCAATTTCACCTTACTTCGGAACTTCAATATATTCATCCCCAGGAGGACTTATAGATGAAATTCTGTATTATACAAGAGGTTTCGATACAATTTTGGAATCAAGCATACTGATGATGTCATTTATCATCGCTTCATGGTTATCTATCAATTATACAATGAACAGGAAAAATGATGAAAACGAAATCAAAAAGGATTTCAAAAAGGCCATAAATGATTCAGCACATGTGGCAAAAGAAGTTAAAGCTAATGACATTAAGGCAAGATCAAAGCAATTGAGGAGGGATAACTGATGTTTGTTCCTCAGGCATTTATTAGCATGTATCTTCCTGCAATATATGCGGGATTGATTGTCGGTTTTATTGCAACCATGGCAATAGCAATGAAAAGAAGAGAATTGCACATTCTCATATTGACCGACCTTGTAGGTCTTGCTATGATATTCGTTGTTTCAGCGGTTGGAACAGACCTTGCTGAAGCATTAATTTTACCTGGTCTGGTAGTTGAACTGGCTGAGACATTGGCCATTTCAGAAATTCTGATTACAAGGGAAATGCGTAAAATTGAACAGGATCCAAGAGCAAATCTGTCTAAATCCTCTTCAATGTTTCCTCAGGCATTCTCCCTGGATATGGAGATTATGACTACCGCACCTAATTTCATCGCATTGGTACTGATTGGATATGGTATATTTTTAACTGGTTTTACTGGTGGAGCAGTAGCTGGTGGAGGAATAGTATTGTATGCCATTTCCAAAAAAGCAAGAGGACTTCCAGTATTGATATTGGATGGTGTTGCAGGAGTTTCAGGTATTGCATGGTGTTTATGGATAGTAGGTTTCTTACTGTTCTTTGTAACTCCACAATACTGGCTATTGAGTTTATTCCTGGCAGCATGTGGATTATTATTAAAAGTAGCTTCCAAAGTGGGTTTGATAGGCCTGCTTATGAGAGAGGATATTGATAAGGAGTAGATAATATGGATTTCGTTACACTTGGAGGAAATTTGCTTGGAACAATTCCACTTGGAGACATTGTACTATATTTAAATCCATTTAATTTGTTCCTTTTTGCAGTGTTGCTTGGTTTTACTGCATTGATTGCTGTAAGTAAACCTGAAACACAAATTGAGGCGGCTAAATTTAATACTCTTGGCATTGCTGAGGTTAAAGTTGATGAAAAGGAATTTAGACAAAGAAGATTTTTATCAATAATCTGTGGTATTGCATCTGCTGGAGCAATGATAACTGGAGATTTGTTCAACTTCACATTATTCATGGCTTTGGTGGGTATTTTAAATATAGGTATTGTATCTGCAGTAAAACAGACTAGTGTTTTGAATTCTGCATTCAATTATGGTTTGATTGCCATGATGTGCAGTTTGCCGCTATTCGGAGGTGCAGCTATAATTCTTGCATCAACAGGTACATTGTCACTTCAAGTATTGTCACAGATGCCTGCAAATCCAATGGTGGTTTTTGGTGCAGTATTGATGTTACTGGGAATTTTAGGTGAAAGTGGTGTGGCACCATTCTTTGCAAGTAAGGCGGAGATGTTTAGAACTCCAGGTTCTCCATTCATTGTTATAATTCACTTAAGTTCATTATTTATTATCGTAAGGGCTGTTGAAATTTTATTATTGGTATTGTGGTAAGTGGTTAAAATGGATAGTCAAAAACTCATAAGTATTATAGTATTGGTATTATCAACAATAGCAATCCTTGCATGCTTGGTTATAGACTTTGCAGTATGGATAGTCTATACAATTGCTATTTTCGGTATTCCAGCTTGGATTTTATCTTTAGGTTTGCTAACAATGGCTAAACCAAAACCTGAAGATGTTGAAGGAAGGTTAAAAGAACCATTTACTGGATATTAGGGTGGTATTGTGAATTTAATGGCAAATATTTTAATTCAGGTAATTATTGCATTTCTGGCGGGAAGCCTGCTTTTGGGATTGCATAGAAAAATCATGGCACGTGTCCAAAGACGTCCGGGACCACCTATTATACAGCACTTGTTACATTCATTGAAATTTTTCTTTAAGGAAACAGGTTTTCCAAAAACAGTTTCAAAACCATTTTATATTGGTATAACATTCATACTTGCTTTAATTTGGATTGTTGGTGTAATCGTAGGTCCTGTAGCACATGATTCATTGCTTATACTGTTCGGTGTTTATGCAGTCTATAAGATTGTGGAACACAATTCAGGATCAAGTTCAGGTTCACCGTATGGTAAATTAAGTTGTGTAAGGGCTGTTCTTTCAGCGGCAACAGAACTTCCATTGTTCGCATCAATTGTATTTGTTTATCTTGTGACCGGTACAATGAACATTGGTGAAATCATTGCATACCAGTCTGTTCATGGTCCTTTGATATTCACAGTTCCTCTTGCTGCTTTGATGTTTTTCATGCTGATTATTACAAAATCCCCTTATTCTCCATTTGCAATAACCAAGGATAAGGCTTTAATTTCAGGATTTGAAACTGAGCACTATGGACTTTTAAGAGGGTTTATGCACTTTTCCGAGTCTATTGCTTGGTATGTGATGTTATGGGTATTTTTAACAATATTCTTTGGTCCTCTAACTGCCGTAGGATATTTGGTTGGAATGATTATTATAACTTTCATTACCGGTTTTATCAACGCTACAACACCGATTTTCAGTCCGAATCATTCCGTCATGACCCAGATTACAATCGGAGCTATCTGTTTCTTTGGAACAATTATAATGTTATTTAGCGGAGTGGTAGCATGAATAGTGAAAATGTGATTGTTTATTTTACCGCATTGGTTGCCGTTGGCGTGATAATTGTAGGTTTACTGACAACCCTGTTGCATTCTGTTCTTATTGCTCCAATCGTCGCAATAGGATTGATATTGGCAATATTCCTATTGCTGTCCAAGGGTAATTTTTCCCATAAGATAGAAAGTATAGAGAAATTGTGTTTTATAATAACATTTATAGCAATTATATGCTCATTTATATTGCTTTATAAGCCTATGTAGGAGATATTATGTTAGATTATATGATTTACATACTTGCATTTGTTGTAGGATCCATTCTGGGATTGCTTTACAGTTACAAACAGCATGGTGAACCGTTTGTTGCAGTAACTAATATCAACACTGTTGCATTGGTTCTTGCAATTGTCGGATGGTTTTTGGCATTCAATGCAGGAAACGTTATTTTATCAGCTATCGGTTTTCTCCTCGCAGGATTTGTAATGGGAGAAAGACCAGGTTATGGAAGAAAGGAAACTGCAATTGGATTGATTATATCAGTGATTGTGTACCTGGCTATGCCGATAATTTAGGTGATTTGCATGGATGATGAATCTAAAATGAATTTGATGAAGGAAAGAATACTTGGAAGTTATGCATGGCAGAGAGATATTATAGATCCGCTTTCAAAGGATTATGACTGCACACCTGAAGAATTGAAGGAAGTATTCTTTAAACTCTTCGACATGTCTACTTTGGAGGCAACTCATGGAACATTGGACATAGCACAGGACATCTGTCTTGCCAAGAAATTCCATGCGGATTTACGATTATGCTGGTATATCGGCACTTTGGAGATAATCACTCCTGAAGAGGGTGATGTATTAAAAGAAAAATTAGTTGCCGAGGTCAAATCCGGAAAAAGTTATGAAGATGCCTTAAAGGAAGGCCAAATTGAATTATTTGAATTATTAAAAGAAAAATCAGAATATTAATGTTTATAAATTTATTAAATTATGAGGGAGTACAATGTTAGATGCTATTAGGGATGTTGTGAGAAAAAGCTCTATCCATGTCTGTATTGTAAATTGTGGCGGATGTAATGGTTGCGATGTTGAATGTGTTGCACTGTTATCTCCAAGATACGACTTAGAGCAGTTTGGTATTTATGTTCACAATAATCCTCGTGAAGCTGATGTTCTATTGTTAACCGGTGCAGTAACCGAACAATGGAAAGACAATTTAAAAAGAATTTATGATAAAGCTCCTGAACCAAAAATAGCCGTAGCTGTTGGAAACTGCCCTATATCAGGTGATGTGTTTGCACAGGAAGGGGGTCATGTAAATGCCCCTGCATCAAATTTCATCCCTGTTGCTGCAGAAATTCCAGGATGTCCTCCAAGACCTAGTGAAATTCTAGAAGCTATTCTTGCAGTTGGACCTCAAGCTATTGCTGATAGGGGGAGGGAACAACAATGATAGTGCCTATTGGTCCAATTCACCCTGCTTTAAAGGAACCTATCAGATTAAAACTTCAGACTGAAGGAGAAAGGGTTGTCAAAGCGGAAATTGAATATGGTTATGTTCATAGGGGAATTGAAAAGATAATTGAAGGAAAAACCTGGCAGAAAGGAATATATCTATCTGAAAGAGTCTGTGGTATATGTTCATATGAACACACACAAACCTTTGCAGAGACTATTGAGAAAATCTCCGATGTTGATGTGCCTGTAAGGGCTCAATTTTTAAGAACCATTGCGAATGAGCTCGATAGGATTCAAAGTCATTTGCTTGGAAATTCAACATTCTTCAAATCAATGGATCATGAAACCTTATTCATGCATGTTTTGGAATTGAGGGAATATGCAATGGATTCCATTGAACTTTTAACCGGAAACAGGGTTAACATGGGTTGGAATGTTGTCGGTGGTGTTAGGATGGATGCAGATGAGCGCCACTTTGAGCAAATTCTTAAAAACTTGGAAATTATTGAAGAGGGCTTTGAGAGAACCAGGCAGTTGTTTGCTGAAGGTCCTGCCTTAGCTTTAAGATGTAAGGGCATTGGGGTCATGACCAAAAAAGAAGCTATTAAGGGAAGAGCTGTCGGTCCTATTGGAAGGGCATCAGGAATTACAAAGGATTTCCGTAATGGCCATTATACTTATGATGATTATTTTGACTTTAAGGTGATTACACGTAAGGAAGGGGATAATTACGCAAGAACATTAACTAGATTTGATGAAATACCTGAATCAATTAGCATATTGAGGCAGGCAATTGAAAATATACCGAAAGGTGAAGTACGTACTCCTGTAGATTTGAAATCTGGTTATGCAATGCGTCAGAACGAAGCTCCTCGTGGTGAGGTTACCTACATGATTGAAACCAACGGCAGTCTAATCAAGAATATTTCCATTAGAACTCCAAGTATAGCTAATATGGATTCATGTGCAAGATACATGATTCGTGATGTTCCGACCGTTGCGGATGCGGTGGCCACCTATGCAACCAGTGACCCATGTGTTGCATGTGCCGAAAGGGTTGCAATAACCAACGAGGCAGGCAAAACCACAATCAAAAAAATTGATGAGGTGATATAAGTGTCATCTTTGATGTGGTACATTTATGATTTTGCAAGAAAAGCATGGGCAGATACATTTTTAAATGCTAAGAATGAACCTGAAATATCTGAAAAGCCGGAACGTTTCAGGGATTTTCCAAAAGTTAACAAGGAATATTGTATCGGATGCGGCGCATGTACTGTTTCATGCCCTTCACCGAATGCAATCAAACTGGTTCGTGATGAGGACACAGAAGAAGGAGTGGGCATGACATATCCGGTAATCAAGCCGGGAGCATGTATCCGTTGCGGATTCTGTGCTGAAGTATGTCCTACTGATCCTAAAACATTGGAATGTGGTCAAAATCATTTGATATTGCCTGAATTCAATATTATTCCTTCAAAAAGACAGTATATTGTTGACGATTATTTATGTATTAAATGTAAGAAATGTCTGAAGAAATGTCCTGTTGAGGCAATCAGTGAAATTGATGGAAAGGTTGTAGTTGACCAGCTTAAGTGTATCAGTTGTGGGGAGTGTGTAGATGTCTGTCCTGTAAATGGGGCTATGAAGGCAGTGTTTGTGGACAATCTACAGGACCAAAAAGACCTGATACTTTTATGTGTCGATTATCTTGAAGAATACGTCAATTCAAAAGAGGAGGATTTAAGGTCACTTGAAAAAGACGGACTCCTGCAGTATGATGTGCCAATCTCAGCAATATGGGACAAGGCATTGAAGATTATTCCTGATGATGAGATTGCATTGGAGATTATGACCAATGCCGTAAACAGGCTGAAAGTAAGAATTATTGATTGGGATAAGGATAAATGTAAAAAATGTCAGTTGTGTATTCCTGATTGTCCGACCGGATGTATTTCCTTTGATGAAAATGCAGATACAATCGTAAGGGATAAGGATAAATGTTTACGCTGTAGTATTTGTTACCAGACATGTCCGTTCTCAGTAATCAAATACTTCATATCCAAGTTCTCAATAGATGACGGTGAAAATATTCATATTACAGTAAAATCATCCAACCTGAATGATGATTTGTTAATGGAGTGAGAGTTATGATTGATAGTTTTACCAAAACACCAAGGCCATTAAGGCATGTTGATGTGGATTATGTTATCGACCAGACTAGGTGCGCTAAATGTAGCGACAAGCCTTGTCTTGACTCTTGTCCTATTGATGCCATTTATATGGATGAAAGTGACGGTCTTGTTAAATTGAAAACCACTTGCTTTGGATGTGTATTATGTCGTAATGCTTGTCCTGAAGATGCAATATCTCTTGATGTTAAAATGGATCCTCCATTAAAGGAAAATGTTCCAAACATCAATGTAAAATTGTGTAAGGCATGTGGAGCATGTGTTCAGGCATGTAAAAACGGTTCAATTCATATTGTAGCAAATGGAAATGAAGAACCTCACAGTCAGATAGATAAGGACACATGCGTAAGATGCGGATATTGTTTCAGGGTATGTCCGACCGATGCTATCAAGTATGGTGAATTGCTTCCAAAAACCGTTAAGGGAGGTAAGGCCATTGTTGTTAATCAAAAGCAGTGTATCGGCTGTATGACCTGTACCAGAGTATGTCCTTCAATGGGTGCGATTAATGTTGGAAGAACCAATAAGCTGCCTTACATCAATCCAGGATACTGTGCAAGATGTGAGGAATGTATGCATTCATGTCCTTCAACAGCAATCAGATATTCATCACGTAAAAAAGCCTATAAGATGTATAGTGAGATTAAATCCTATGATATCGTTTCCAGTATCATTGATCATGATGTCAAAAGATTGTCTCTTGATTTAATCAGTTTAAATAAAGTTTTACAAAAAGTCGGAAATGCCATTGCTTTAGAGTTCAATGACCAAAGATTCGAGCATTTCATCGAGTATAAAGTAAATGACATGATGGAACGTGAACTCAAAATCAGTCTTGACACCAGTATTGAAGTTGATAAGTTCACAAAACTTGTCGGGTCATATCTGATGGACAGAAACATTGAGGTTTATGACAACAAGTGTATTGCATGTGGTGAATGTTTCAATGTCTGTCCTGTAGGCGCAATTAAGGTAAATGGACCAAATCCTATTTCCATCAGTGATGACTGTATATACTGTGGAAAATGTGTTGAAGTCTGTCAGTTTGATGCAATCGGTGCCTATGACGATTACTTCTACAGTAAAGACCAGGATTTATATTATGCCAGATCCTATCTCTACAAGCAGAGGGAAGGTGACTTCTCACTTTCAGATGACAAGTGTCAGGCATGTGCGATTTGTGTTAAAAACTGTCCTGTTGACGCTTTAACATTGAATGATGACAAGATTGAATTTGATGGTGAAAAGTGTATTTATTGCAGAAACTGTGAAGCTATTTGTCCGTTGGATGCAATCAGAATTGTTAATTTCAGGTGAATCATGTTTGAAAAATCATATATTACGGACTGTGAAGGGCCATTGACCCTGAATGATAATGCCTATGAGATGGCAGACAAGTTTATCGAAAATGGCGGGGAATTATTTAAGATTCTTAGTTTGTATGATGACTATATTGTAGATATAGTTAAAAAAGAGAATTATAAGGCAGGCAATACCCTAAAGTTAATCCTGCCGTTCTTTGTAGTTGAAAATCTTACAAATCAGGATTTCATTGATTTTTCAAAAGATAACATTTATGCTGTGAGGGATTCAAAATTCCTATTAAATTACTTGAAGAATGCTATGAATACTTATATAGTTAGTACCAGCTATGGCCAATATATTGAAGCTGTGTCTAATTATATGCAATTGCCATTTGAAAATACATTTTATACTAAAGTGGATATAGATTCCTTGAAGTTAAATGATGAAGAAATTAAAAAGATCATTGAATTTAAGGATTTGATTTTGAAAAATCCTGATGATTACGAATTATTTGATGATATTTTCTTCAATCAAATTTCAAAAATGGGCATATATGAGAAAATCGGGGACATTGAAGTTGTCGGTGGGGAAGGTAAGAAATTGGCAATAGATGAAATCATCAGAAGGGATGATATCAATCAGGACCAAATCTTTTACATCGGAGACAGCATAACTGATGTGGAGCCTTTGGCTTTTGCCCATAAGAACAATGGAATAAGCGTATCATTTAACGGTAACGAATATCCTTTAAAAGTGGCGGAAATTGCTATTGTATCTCCAAGTGCTGTAGCTACTGCAGTGATAGCAAACGTTTATGCGGAAAATGATAAAAATTATGTTTTAGAATTTATTAAAGATTATAATGATTCAGAAGATTTGGAAAAAATATTTGATGACTACAATATTGATGAAGATATAAAAAATAAATTTTTTGAAGTATTTGCTGACGAATATCCATTAATTCAAACAGTAACAGATGAAAACTATGAAAAAATACTTAAGGTCAGTAAGGAAATGAGAAACAATATTCGTGGTCAGAATATAGGTGAATTAGGTTAAGGTGTAAAAATGAATTATGATAAAGTGGAAGATACATTCTTTGAAGCTTTCCAAGGAAAATATGTAAGGGCATTAATTACCGGACCAAATGAGTCCATTGTAAAAAGGGCAGCATATGATTCAACTTCAACCCCTAGTGCGGTAATCGGAAGAGTTGAAGGTGGAGTTGAAGGCTTTTTGGATGAATCACAAACTCCCGACGGCAGGTTTGGAGCTATTGTCCAATACTGGCTAGGAGGGGATGATGTTGAAAAATTTGCATTTGAACTGTCCTACAGATTAAGGCAAGATGTGCTGGTTAAACCGTTCACACGTATTTTTGATTACTCAGATAAGGAAAGTGAAGAATATATTGAAATGATGGATATTGTAGGTCACTGCGGAGACGGATTTGAATGGATTGTAGAGGAATATGGAAGAAAAATGATTAACGTTCCTATTGCAGTGCCGGATTTCCAAATTGAAGAAAAGTTCAAAATAAACGATGGAACAATGGGAGGTAACTTCTGGTATCTTTGTGAAACTCCTGAAGCGGTTATTGATGCAGGAGAAGCTATTATTGATGCCATAATGAATGTTGAAGGTGCAACTGCACCATTTGATATTTGTTCAGCCGCTTCAAAACCGGAAACCAATTTCCCTGAAATCGGACCGACTACAAATCACTTTTACTGCCCTTCACTAAAGGAAACCTTGGGTGATGAGTCTAAAGTTCCTGAAGGTGTCAACTATATTCCTGAAGTTGTAATTAATGCAATCGATGAAAAATCAATGAACGAAGCAGTTAAGGCAGGTATTGACGCCGCTTTACAATTTGATGGAGTAATTGGAATATCTGCAGGTAATTTTGATGGTAAACTAGGTGACAAGAATATAAATTTATTAGATATCTTAAAGTAAGGTTTTAAAATGGAAATATTTGATAGTGATTTAAATGCTGAAGTAATTGGATTCGGAGCATTGAATGTTGACAAGCTCTATTCAGTTGAAAATATAGTTTCCAAAGATGAGGAAAGTTTTATCAAAGATGAGACCGATACTCCTGGAGGATCTGCAGCTAATACAATTGTTGGATTGTCCAGACTTGGATGTTCCACTTCAATCATTGGAAAAATTGCAGAGGATGAAGATGGGGATTTAATTGAATACCATTTGGCAATAAATGGCGTTTACTCTAATAATTTGATTTATTCAGAAACCGGCTCTACCGGAAAATGTTTGGGATTTGTAGATTCAAACGGTGAGAGATGCTTATATATTGATCCGGGGGTCAACGATGAAATCAAAATTGATGAGATCAATCCATTAAACATTATGAGATGTAAGATAATGCATTACACATCATTTGTTGGCGATTCATTCAAGACTCAAATCGAATTGTTGGAAAAACTTAGTGATGAATGTTTATTGAGCTTTGATCCTGGTATGCTATATGTCCAAAAGGGTTTTGACGAGCTAAAACCTATACTTGAAAGGACTAATATATTGTTGATAAATGAGTCAGAATTAAGATTATTATGTAATAATGACAAATCCTCAGTAAAGGAATTGGCTGTTGGATTTTTGGATTTGGGAATTGAAACTGTTGTTGTAAAACAGGGTTCTGATGGTGTATTTGCCATTTCAAATAATGAAGAATGTGAAGTTGAAGCATTCGAATGTGAAGTTGTGGACACTACCGGTGCAGGGGACAGTTTCAATAGCGGATTTTTATATTCCTTTTTAAAAGGTTATGATCTTGAAAAATCCTGTAAAATCGGAAATTGGGTGGCCAGCAAATCTATTGAAGGATTTGGTATGGAGAAATTTCCTAATCTAAAAGATTTGGAGGATTTTTTTAATAAATAAATTATTTAGTTGGTATTAAAATGAATGTGTCTTTTATTAAACAGATAAAAAACTTGGAACGTGAAGTTCTTTTAAAATCTGTTGAATTGGATGATGACGGTGATGATTTCCAGTTTGAACTGGATAACTTTAGTACAAACCAGGAAATATTTGCTGTTTCACCGAGATGTGTAAGGTGTAATACCTGTGTTGGAGAATGTCCAGTTAATGCAATCGAGCCAGCTAATATTTTTAGGATGGCTAAGATTACTGATAAGTGTGTTAAATGTGAAATTTGTGTTCAAACTTGTCCGGTTTCAGCCATTAAATTAATTGATAATACTATAAGTTATGATCATGAAGATGAACGCGAAGTTATAGAATATAACCTGGCAAATGTTAGTTGTTCCCATAGGGTAATTCGTATGAACAGCATTTCAATTGATTATACTGTAGATGATAACAATTGGGATGACTGTGCAAATCTATGTCCAACCAATGCATTCACCCTTGAATTCAGGGAGTTCTTTGAAGAAAAAGGCATTGATTTGGGAATAAATTTGATTGATGACGAATTATATCCTCACATCAAGGAAAAAATGTGTATTGGATGTGGGGCATGTAGGGAAATATCTCTAAATGACTTTGCAATTGAATTGGATAGGTATATTGGACCAATTCGTCACACACGTTTGATTGACATTAATCATGAGGCATGTGTAAATTGTTTTTTATGTGAAGAAAATTGTCCGACAGGAGCAATTGAGTTGGTTGATGGTGAAGTAGTTCTTGACAATGACAAATGCATCAGATGTATTGAATGTACAAATCATTGTCCTGTAGGAGCACTAAAAAGAGTTGAAATTGAATAAAATGGGGGCTGTTTATGAGAGCAAAAGAATTGATGGATAAGGATTTTGTATATTTAAATGCTGATGATACAGTGGTTGACGCTTCAAAAGCTATGGAAGATGTCAGACGTTTTACATGTCCAGTTGTAAATGAGAAAAAACAATTAATTGGATGGGTAACTGCATTTGATATTACAAAAGGTCTAAGAGAAGGTAATGATAAGATTTCTGAAATAATGAGTAGTTGTCAGGAGGTTTCAACTGTCCATGAAAACGATCCCGCAAGAAAAGCGGTAATATTGACTGCTAACAATAAATTCGTTACCGTACCGGTTGTCAATGATGACAATCAGGTCATAGGTATGGTTCGTGCATGTGATATTGTTGAGCTTTTATCTGATTTGTATGACATTAAAGTTGAAAGTTTATACAAGGCTATGCAAAACCAGCTTAAAGGTGTAACATGGGAAGAATTGATGTCCGCTTCAGCATTGGTATCCAAAAAGACCACTGGTAAAAAGATTTCAGCTGAAGAATATGAAGCTAACATTATGGATTCAACATTTGGTGAAGCCATTTGGGCTACTGGTGGACTTGAAAAATTCTTTGCAGGTTTAATTTCTGTTGGGGAAATGGTAGTTGCTCGTAGAGTAGGCAGAGCTAAAAAATAATATTTTAGTGATAATCATTTGATTATTGCATTATGGAAAATTTTTTCCATATTCTCTTTTTTTAATTAATTAGGGTGTCCGCCAAAATTAGATTTTGGCAGATTTTGTTATTTTTTTTAAAATATTGTTACTTCGAGTTTTAATTGGTTTTTGATGGATGTGCTTTCGCA